>CAZKJC010000052.1:0-12056 GCA_964552995.1 uncultured Ruminococcus sp. | reverse complement strand
ACAGCCAACAATTTACGAGCACAACCGACATTATGAACAGCATGAAGGAGCTGTTCAGCGATGTGCTGCAAACGGTAATGGAAGCGGAGCTTGAAGAGAAACTCGGCTACGAAAAAAGCGAACGTGTGTCGGATATTACCGAAAAAGGTATGTCGAAAAACTATCGAAACGGATATTCGAAAAAGACGGTAAAAACGCAGCTTGGCGAGGTTGATGTCAAAATTCCCCGCGACCGCAACGGCGAATACGAGCCGCAGATCATTGAAAAATACAACAGAAATGCGGACGGAATGGAAGAAAAAATTCTCGCGCTTTACTCCTGCGGAATGAGCCAGCGGGATATTTCCGAGCAGATAAAGAATTTGTATAACGTGGAAATATCGGATGGCTTGGTCAGCAAGATCGTCGAGAAGATCACGCCCGAAATAGCTGCGTGGCAGAACCGTCCGTTGGACGCTGTTTATCCGTTCGTTTTTATGGACGCTATCCATTACAAGGTCAAGGAAAATCACCAGTATATAACTAAAGCTGCGTATGTAGTTTTAGGCATTCAGATGGACGGACGCAAGGATATATTAGGCGTTTGGATAGGTGAAAACGAGAGTGCAAAGTTTTGGCTGTCGGTAATGAATGACCTTAAAAACCGCGGTGTTAAGGACGTTTATGTCTTCTGCGTGGACGGCCTGACGGGCTTTCGCGAGGCTATTAACGCGGCATTTCCAAAGTCACAAATCCAGCGCTGTATCATTCATCAGATACGCTCGTCAACTCGTTATGTAAGCTACAAAGATATCAAAGCGTTGATGTCCGACCTGAAGAAAGTTTATCAAGCTGTCAATGAGGATGAAGCGTTGAATGCGCTGCTTGAATTCAAAGAAAAATGGCAGCGGACTTATCCGAGTTGTGTTAAAAGCTGGGAGGATAATTGGGATATTCTGTCCACATTTTTCGCATATCCTGCTGAGGTTCGGAAGATAATATATACAACAAATATTATCGAAGGTTTGAACCGTCAATTCCGTAAAATTACAAAAAACAAGCCGTCATTCACTAACGATGACAGCCTGCGAAAAATTTTGTATCTTGCGTCGAAAAACATCGTGTCACACTGGAGTGTAACTTGTCGAAATTGGGATCTGGTATCCAACCAACTTTACGTTATTTGGCTTAACATGAGGCCTTTTTTTACTGTGTTAGACTATTCGCTTACTTTGATTGGGATAGTGGCAAGTTTAATGACTGTATTTTATGCTTCTTCTAACAACCATGAGAATTATAACAATCATAAAGAAAAATTAGTTTTTTATCACTATTGGCGACTTGTTTGACAATTGGTAATATTTTTATTAACGCAAAACAGCAAGCTTCTATGGCTCAACATGCATGGCGCGAATTAGATAAATGTATAATTCAAATTTCATATGACAATAATCTATCATCTGTAGAAAAAATAAAATTATTGTGGATAAAATTGTAGAAATGGAAAAATATATAGAAATAAATGAAATTCTATAGTAAGTGGTTAGCTGTTGGAAGCTGATCCATGGTTAAGACAACTTATTGTGCGATCTTACTATAAGATTGACTTGGATTTCAAAATGAACAACCAAAAAGAACGTTAACACCTGTTGTAATCCGAACCCCAAAGGTTCGGGCAACGGTAGGTGTTATGTTATAGACCCCTTTCTAATGCTACTTAAGGCGGAGCGGTATAAACTTCAAAATGGACACCAAAATCAAAACAGGTCAAAATCGGAAACAAAAATGAAAAAGACGGAATCTGAACCCCCTGTGTCCGATTTGAACCGTCGAAATCCCTTGTTGCTAAAAGTAGTTTAGTAACAGGCGTCTTGCAAGTCAATGTCTTTTTACAAAAAGGGCTTGAAATTTATAGAATAATATGCTATAATAGAATCAGGCAAATAAGCGCTATTTTTCAGAAAACCAAATGGGGGGTCAAATCTTTTTGGTCACGATATCACAACTAAGCCGTTTCTGAAAAGAAGCGGCTTATTGTTTTATAAAAAAGCTAATACGCATTTCTGCACGATTTGTTGACAGTTTAATAGTGCCAAAGTGGCGTTTCTGTGCATATGTTGAGAATTGTCGAAAATCGAGATTTTCAAGTTAAGAATGATTTTTCTAAACCAATTCTAAACTAGTTGGTTTTGAATTTGAAATTTTGATATAGTATTCAGAAAAAGCTTTAATTTATCAGTACTGCTTTCTGTCACCTTCCGCTCAAATATCATTTGACTTATCAGTAATTTTTATCCTTTATCTTCTAAACTCCGCTTGAAAAAAACATCACCATATGTTATACTATAATTATGTGAAAAGGAGGTTCCTTTTATGAGTAATGAGCTAAGTAACGGTTTATTTGTAAATCCCGGAAAGCGAAGCTATGAGATGACATGCCGCACTGAATATTTTCGTGATAAGTCAGGTCTTCTGGAGCACCTTAACCGATTCATCAATACCGAAGACAGATTTATATGTCTGAGCCACCCTCGCCGTTTCGGAAAAACCGTAACAGCTAACATGATCTCTGCATATTACGACAGAACAGCAGCCTCAGCCTCCATATTCGGCGAGCTGGAGATCGCAAAGATGCCTTCATATAAAAAACATCTGAACCGATATAATATAATCCATATTGATTTTCAGAACAGCACAGGGTCTTCAATTAGTTCCGCTCTTGAAAGCATTCAAAGCCGCATTATCAAAGAGCTTTGTGTTGCATTTCCACAGGTTCCGATTAACACAGGATCACTTGCAGAAGCGATCAGCGAGATCGGCGCAGGCTGTCAGACCGAGTTTATAGTGGTTATTGATGAGTGGGACGCGTTTTTGAGAGAGCATGACAACACATCCGAGCAAAAGCTGTACATTGATTTTCTGCGCAGACTGTTCAAGGATACGACTACCAACCGTTATATTGCGCTTGCCTATTTAACGGGTATTATGCCTATTGTCCGCAATAACACAGAGTCCGCTCTTAATAATTTCAGAGAATATACCATGCTTGATTCGGGATTTATGGCAGAATATATAGGCTTTACCGATAACGATGTGCAGGAGCTTTGCATTAATAATGATCTTGACTATACAGAAGCCATTAAGTGGTATGATGGCTATCAGCTTAGCGGAAAGCATATATTCAATCCGAATTCTATCGCCAGCTATATCCTCTATAAAAAGGCACGCTGCTACTGGACACAGACAACCGCCTTTGAAACACTGAAAAATGCCGTCTCTCTTAACCTCGACGGTCTGAAAGACGCCATCCTGCTTATGCTTGGCTGCAACAAGTACAAGGTCAATACGATACGCTTCTCTAACAATGTCAGAGATGTAAACAGCTGCGATGATATGCTTACTATGCTTATTCATCTCGGTTATCTTGCCTATGACAATGATAACGGCACTGCATGGATACCTAACGAGGAAATACGGTCGGTATTTTACGAAGCTGTGCGGGATACGGGCTGGTCTGAGGTTATGGAGTCCATTGCACTTTCGGAGAAACTGCTTGAAGCAACATGGGATAAGGACGAAAACACTGTTGCGGAGATTGTTGAGAAAGTCCACTCGGCATCGTCTTCTATAATAAAGTATAATGATGAGGCGGATTTAAGCTGTGTTATCACCCTCGCCTATTACACCGCTAACCGGTACTACTCTGTTATAAGAGAACTTCCTGCCGGAAAAGGGTTCGCAGACCTGGTTTTTATTCCAAACAAGGGCGAAAATAAGCCGGCTATGGTGGTTGAGCTAAAATACGACCGCTCCGCCGATACGGCTATTCAACAGATAAAACGCAAGGATTACCCATCATCAGTTTCTAAACTGGCTGATGATATTCTGCTCGTTGGAATCAGCTATGATAAGTCAACGAAGAAGCACGAATGCTCTATTGAGCTTATAAAAAAATAAAAATTCCCCTGTGGTCTGCTAAATCCGGCAGATACCGCAGGGGAATTTTTTTTCAGAACTTGATGAAATCACTAAGCTCCGTGGACATAATACGCTTTCGTTCATTACTGATATGAGTGTAGATATCGCGCAGAATATTAAATGAAATATTCTGATCTAAACCACATTGAACCAAACAGTTTTTCAGACGATAGCTCAGTGCGCGAACTTCGGTGTTTTTTGCGGTTCCCGTTAAAATAAAGCTATCATTATCCATCCATCAGCTCGTCGAGTATCACGAGCAGCGAAGTCCAGTCCTTTCCGACGATCAACTGCATAAATTCGCTGTCGGAAAGTGGCCGAATATCTATGCTTTTGGCAGTCTTGTCCGAGCTGTCGTCGAACAGTTTGTCGTAAATTGTGTAAAATACGTCTAATTTTTCGCAATTCTGATATGACGAGGGAGCGCTTTCACACTCTCGGATAGCCTCACAAAGCTCCCGCTCGGTAACCATAAGATCACTCCGTTACTCGTTTTCAAGCTGCTCTATGCAGCGGTGGATCGCAGAACGCTGGCGCTCGGTCGTCGCGTCCTCCATCATTTCGTGGAGCTGCTTCATCATGTGATCCTTGTTTCAAGATTATGTAGGATAAGCTCGCTTGATGTGTATGCAAGCGGATCGGTAAACTCAACGGTATTTTCCTCGAAATCGTCGCCCAGACTGTATGTTATTCCCGAACGGTTCCAAATGATATGACTTACCGAGAAATCGGTGTCGTCTACTTCACGGTAACGCCGATACTGGTCTACCGCGGCGAAAAAGCGGTGAGCCGCGCGGTCGTGACTCTTTACCCCGACGCCGCGTATATCGGCTATTTTGAGAGCGAGGACGACAGCGCCGCCGCGAAGCTGCTCTTTGAAACCGCCGCCGAGATCGCGCGGAGCAATTCCATGACCGAGATAACGGGTCCCGTGGACTGCTCGTTCTGGATAAAATACCGCCTGAAAACCGATCGTTTCGGCAGTCCCTACACAGGAGAGCCATACAATAAAAGCTATTACGCAAGACTTTGGGAGGAAAGCGGCTTTACCGTCTGCCAGAAGTATTCCTCAAACCATTATACCGTTGTGGAAAGCGACGAGGGCTGCGAAAAATACGCCGAACGGCTCGCTGAAAAGCTGGGCGCGGGCTATGAGATCATAAGCCCGCGCCCCGAGGATTTCGACAAGACCCTGCGCGAGGTCTACTCGCTTATAATCGAGCTGTACAGCGGATTTCCCACCTACTCAAGAATAACCGAAAGCGAGTTTTGCGCTATGTTCGGCTATATGAGATCAATTCTGAATTACAGCATGGTGAAAATGGCTTACTGCGATAAAAAGGCGGTGGGATTTTTTATCTCCGTGCCCGATTACGGAAGCGCGGTTTACGGCAGACTTTATCCGTGGAGGCTGCTGAAAATACTCGCCGAAAAAAAGAAGCCCCGCTCCTACGTTATGCTTTATATGGGAGTGGACGGAGAGCACCGCGGGCTTGGCAAGGCTCTCGCGGAGACCGTCCGCAGAGAGCTGAAAGCGCAGCACGTTCCGTCCGTTGGCGCTCTTATACGCAGCGGCAACTGCAACAAGGATTACATGGAGCAGCTCAGGGATTTTGAGTATGAGTATGTGCTTTTTAATAAAAGGCTTAGCTAGGCAGTTGGTATAAAAAGTATAGCAACATAACGACCACGCATCTGAATTTCAAAAAGTGTGCATTTTGCCTTAATGGCAAAATGCTGCACGGTTTCCGCCAGACATGCGCAGCGCAGTTTAGCGAAGCTAAACGGAGCGGAGTATGGCTGGCGGAAATTTTGAAATTCCCATTTAAATCATTTGCTTCTCGTCAACACCATATAAACCGATGTCCCCGCCAGAATCGGCGGGGACAGGCTTTAATTAGTCAGCTACGTAAGGAATGAGCGCGATCTGTCTTGCTCTCTTGATAGCTACCGTAAGCTCTCTCTGGTGATAAGCGCAGCAGCCCGTAACGCGGCGGGGAAGGATCTTCGCGCGCTCGGTCATGCACTTCTTGAGCTTAGCAACGTCTTTGTAATCAATAAATTCAACTCTGTCCGCGCAAAACTGGCATACCTTTTTTCTGGCACGCTTTACGGGACGAGCAGATCTGTCAAACTTTTCAGCCATGATACTGAACCTCCTTATTTAATCAGAATGGATAATCATCATCGGAATCCGCCGTCGAGAAATCGGACGCGGAAGCCTGCGGCGAACCCGCCTGCTGTGGCGGCTCGGGTGGCGGCGGCGCGGAATATCCGTCGCTGTACGCGCCCTGCTGCTGTTTCGGCTCTCCCGTAAAGGACAGCCTGTCCGCGGATATTTCATACCATGTGGAGGGATTTCCGTTCTTGTCGGTGTACTGTCTTGTGGTCATTTCGCCCTCAACAAGGATCATACGTCCCTTATGAAAGTACTTGGTCACAAACTCCGCCTGCTGCCGCCATGCGACTACATTGAAAAAGTCGGATTTCTTTTCCTCTCCCTTGGTCTGAAAACGTCTGTCTACCGCAATACGAAAAGAACAAACGCTGACCCCCTGGGGAGTGGTCTTTAGCTCAAGGTCGTTTACGATACGACCCATCATGATCACCTTATTGAACATGAAGTCTACCTCCTGTTATGTCACGCCGACCCGCGGCTTTTCTGACGGGATCGGATAAAGCTGCCGCTTTATCAGTGCTTGCCTTCCTGAGCAAGAACTACAAGGAAACGCAGAACGCCGTCGGTAATGTTCAGCACGCGCTCCAGCTCCGCAGGGAAATCAGGCTTCGACTCAAATCTGAAGAGCACATAATAGCCCTCGGACTCGTAGTTGATCTCGTATGCGAGCTTTCTCTTTCCCCATTCGTCAACGTCGGCAAGAGTGCCGTTCGCCTTGATAAGGTCAGTAAACTTGGCAGTAAGAGCCTTGATCTGCTCCTCGTCTTTTTTCAGAGAAAAAACAATGACCGCCTCATACTTTTCTGCTAATTTTGCCATTTTAAGCACCTCCTTATGGATATATATCCCGCGCCTTTGCGCGAGAAAGGAATAAGGCTTTTTTGCCTTAACTACATAATTATAACAAATTCAACACGGATTGTCAAGGGGGTTACAAAACTTTTTTGCCTGTCCGGCATATGCCGTTATCGGAAAAATATAAGTGAATATTGGGGCGGTCAATGGCAATAATAGGGCTGAAGGCAGAAAATGCCGCAATAACAAGGAGGAAAAGGTTATGAAAGTAGTGGTTGACAGAGATGGCTGCATAGGCTGCGGAGTTTGCGCGGAGGAATGTCCCGAGGTGTTCAGAATAGCCGACGACGGACTGTCGGAGGTCTGCGGAGAGGTCACGGCGGAAAATTCCGACAGTGTGATATCGGCGGCAAAAAGCTGCCCCGTTGAGGTCATAAAGGTCGACTGACAGCTATAAAAAGTTATCGCAACGCAATGTTGAGGCAGGAAATTTTTCGCGAGAGCCCGGCGCGTATCACGCCGCAAAGCGGAGTGATGCGTGTCGGGCGGGTCGCGGAAAATTTCAAATTTAAATAAATTTACTTAGATCAACATTTTATATACAGGCTGCAAATTCAAACTTTTCGCAAATTTCGCGCCATCAATTTCCTTTAATAATTCACAACGAGGTGAAAATAATAATATCGCAAAGGCGATGAAACGGAGTATTTCCGTTATTATTCAGACGAGCTTCGGTGCGGTCGTTTCGGTATTACGCGGAAGAAATAAGCACCGTATTTATCAATTTGCGAATATCATTCGGAAAATGATAAATTCTTACGAAAGACCTTTGCTATTATTATTGATTAAGGAGAATGTTATTATGTCTAACAAGCAGTCTAAGGCCGCTCTTAACAACATTAAGATGCAGGCGGCAAATGAAGTTGGAGTTAACCTGAACAACGGCTACAACGGTGACCTTACCGCAAGACAGGCTGGTTCTATCGGCGGTATGATGGTCAAGAAGATGATCGAATCCTACGAGCAGAAGAACGCTCAGTAAGCTGATTTTCATCTCCAAAAAAATCAAGGACAACATCGATATGACAATAATATCCCCCGGGCTTGCGCTCGGGGGATCAGACTGTATATCAAAGTTGATCTAAGCAAATTTATTTAAATTTGAAATTTTCCGCGAGTGCCGCACTCCGAACATATACCCCGCAGATTAAGCGTTATATCCGTTATCTCGTGCCCGTCGCGCTGCCTTATATGGGAAATTATCTCCTCCAGCCCGGGCGTTTCTATATCGAATACGCGCCCGCAATCCTCACAGATCATATGAAAATGCCGGTCTGTCCTGCCGTCGAAGCGGTCGCTGCCATCGGCGATATGGATCTTTTGCAGCATTCCTATCTCGCACAGCTGGTTGAGATTTCTATATACCGTTCCCAGGCTGAGCCCGGGATTTTCCTTTTTAAGGGCTGTGTAGACCTGGTCGGCGGTGGGGTGCACGGGAAAACTCTTTACATGCTTTAAAATGATCTCCCTCTGTCTGGAGAATTTCATAAACTTATCCTTTCACGGGCGCGATGATCGCGATAACAATGATCGTTACTGTAATTTCACGCCGCCTGTCAAGACGCGCCGACCCCGTGGATCAGTTTTCGGCGCCTGCCATGAGAAGCTGCTCCACGATCTCGGTGAAGCCAAGCTCGGAAGCATAATATAGAGCGCTGCGGCCCTCATTGTTCACCGCGTTCACGTCCGCGCCCCCGGCGATAAGCATTTCGGTGAAGTCGTTCTTACCGCTTCTCGCGGCGAGAATAAGCGGCGTATCTCCTCCGGTGGTTTTGATATTGATATTTGCCTTTGCGGCAAGCAGCGCCCTGCCAATGAACAGCTCGCCGTCGTCCGCCGCGATATGCAGCGGTGTAACGCCGTTTATGTCCGCAAGCTCCGTCTGCGCTCCCGCCTCAAGCAGCCGCTCGGCGATGACAAGATTTCCCTGCTGAACAGCCAGGACCAGTGGGGAATCCCCGTTGTCGTTCAGCTTGTTGACGTCCGCGCCCTTTTCTATGAGCACCTTGACCACCTCCGCCTGACCGTTGCGGCACGCATGGTGCAGCGTGGTGTTTCCGTAAGCGTCGGTATGATCGCCCTGCGAAAGAGCCTTTACAAGCTCTCTCAGACCCGCGTGGCTCGCGTAGTCCTCGGCGGTGTTGTTGTTTTTGTCCTTGAGCTGGGTGTCAACGTCCTTGTGGTTTTCGATCAGCTTAAGAGCGGCGTCGGTCTTGCCGTTCTGCGCCATCAGCATAAGCGGGGTCACGCCGTCCCTGTCGGTGCTGTTTACGTCCGCGCCCGCCGCCACAAGCAGCGATACTATCTCATAATTTCCCGTTTCCGCCGCGAAATGTATGGGAGCGCGGCTTCTTTGATTTTCCAGTACCGCGTCCGCTCCGTTTTCCAGCAGAAGCTTAACTATTTCGCGGGAATTTTTCATACACGCGTATATCAGAGGGGTATTTCCCGATTCGTCCCGCTTGTTAAGGTCAATCCCGCCGCGCTTCAGAAAGGTCTGCACGACGCCCTTCTGGTTATTCTTACAAGCCTGTATAAGCATATTGTCAAGCTGCATATTTATCTCCTTTTGTCATTTGCCATTCATGTTTCTATGTTATATTGCGTGAGAAACCGCTTTATCATCGCGGCTTCCCCGCTGCGCCCAAGCGCTTCAAGGCAGATCGCCGAGAGCCATTTTGCGCGTATGAGAAAATACCGCGCGCACTCCTCCGCGGATTCGGGATCAAGGGGCAGCAGATACAGCGGCTGCTCCTTTGAAAGCTCTATCGCTTTAGCAAAGAGATTTCTTTCCGAAATATCCAATTCGGGCGGATTTCCCAGAAGCTGCTCCGCGCGTTTAAGCTCGGCAAGAGACTGCTCGATCTCTCCCAGCCTGAACAGGCACAGCCCGCGGTTGAAAGCCGAAGCGGGATTTTCCTCTGTTGTATTTTTGCCGACGATCCGCGCCGCGGGCAGGTCTCCCGCCGATAGAGCGCGATATAGCTGTACGTCGGCATTCACAGCCGATTTTTTATTGCCGACCATAACGCTCCTTTATATCATAAGCTCCAGAGCGTCCTGGAAGCCCCTTGCGGCGCAATGATCCATAGCGGATTCGCCCGCGTTGTTTTTGATGTTGAAATCCGCGCCGGATCTCAGAAGATATCTGACCAGCTTCTCGCCGCACCATCTGCAGGCGATCAGCAAAGGGGTATTTCCGTTGTTGTCACGCGCGTTGATATCCGCTCCCGCCTTTACCAGAGCCTTTACGCTTTCCTCGGGTCCCTGGACCGCCAGATGTAGCGGGGTAGTGCCGTCGTTCGCCGCCGCGTTGACGTTTGCTCCGTTTTCGATAAGCGCGAGGGTTACGGGCACGTTGGAGTAAGCCTCGGTGCGGTTGCCCACGGCGGAGTAATTAGATGTGCACAGCGACTCCATCAGCACGGTATACCCTCTTTTATCGGCTGCCTCAAGGTCTTTCATAAGCGGGATCATCGCGCACTTTTTATTGTATATCGGCGAGTTGTAGCTTCGCTCTTCAAAGAAGCGGAAAGGATAATAAACCAACGAGAAAACCGCCGGACAGCCGTCGTCATCGCGAGCCGTTCCGTCCGCGCCCGCTTCGATAAGCATTTCCGCGATCTCCGTGCTTCCGCAGCGCAGCGCCAGCGCCAGCGGAGTAAGCCCGTTCGTCTTTATCCAATAGCTGTTTCCGCCCATCGGACCCGGGCTTGCCGCGCCCGCGTCCGAGCCCTTTTCAATAAGCGCTCTCGCGAGATCGACATTGTTATTTATCGCCGCGTACATCAGCGGAGTAAGCCCGAATTTGTTTGCATGGTCGAGCTGCGACAGATCGTAATTCTCCACAAAAAACAGCGCGAGCTCCTCATTCCTTTCAACGCTGCGCAGCAACACGTTATCTCCGTCGGAGCTCTCCGAATAAATATCCGCACCCAATCTCTCCAGCTCCTTAAAGACCTCGGGGTCTACCCAGTTCCCCGCGCACTTAAGTACCAGGCATTCCTTTTTCAGCAGCTTGAAATTGATATCAAAGCCCTTTGATATCAGATACTCCAGGAACTCAACGCCGCTGTCCTCCCTCAGCGCTGACGACGTGACCTCTATCAGCTTTTCCATATCGTCGTCATCGTCAAAGTCTATCTCGCTCAAATGCGCCTCAACAACGTTCTTTGCGTCCGCCGCGGTGCCGCGCCAGAAGCAGTTTTTGATCTCGTTTTCTATCTGATAATCCATATTTCACCGACCCTTTTGTTTTTTATAAATTATAGCACACTTTATACTAAAAGTCAATGTTTTAAAAGAATTTTGCTCACAGCCACACTGCCCAATCTCCGTGATCAAATGTCCCGCCGCCGTGGTGAAGCATTCCTTTCGCTTTAAGCTCGCGGAAAGCGTCCCTCATTCGGATAATTATCTCCGGCTTGATATCAAGCGAGTGGTGAGCGGGAAAAATCTCGGCGGCGGGCAGCTCGGATATTTTCTCCAGAGAAGCAAGATAAGCGGCGGGGTCGGTAGAAGGATAGTACGCGAACAACGTACCCTTATACACCAGATCTCCCGTAAAAAGATAACCCCTTCCCTTTTCCCAAAAGCACATATGCCCGGGAGAATGCCCCGGGGTATGCAGCACCTCTATCTCCCGCCCGCCGATATCAATTATATCATGATCTTTGAGCACCCTTGTGGGTATTCCCTGAAAAACAGTATAACCGCCGACATCAAACCCCTCGGGCAGCTCGCAGCGATCCGCAACCATGCCCCTGACCGCTTCCGCGGGTAAGGGGAACTCCCCGTCCAGCCAGCTCAGCTCATCCTCGTGAGCGTAAAAATCGGGAAAGAATTTATGCCCGCCGATATGATCCCAATGGATATGCGTCGCAGCAGCGGTCACGGGCTTGTTTGTAAGCCGCTTCACCTCGTCATATATATCGCATATCCCAAGACCCGTGTCGATCAGCAGGCTCCGCTCCGCCCCGTTAAGAAGATAGCAGTGATTTTCTTCCCAGTGCCGATACTCGCTTATAATAAACGTGTCCTCATCGATTTTATCTATCGTAAACCA
>CAZKJC010000051.1:8819-12089 GCA_964552995.1 uncultured Ruminococcus sp. | reverse complement strand
ACATATCAAACAAAACTATCCGTTAAATTTATACAACATTATTATATACCTTTTTTCGGAAGTTTTCAAGTAAAACACAGGTTAAAACTCAACTAATTGAAAATTTCGGCATATATGATAAAAAGCCGTCGATTTTGGGAAAATCTTCGGCTTTTTTTATAATTCATTTTATACTTTAAAATCTTCTTACCGGCTCGCTGGGAACCATCTTCTCGATAAACTCATCCATATGCAGGGGGCGCCCGTTGAATATCCCCTCCACCAGATCAACGTTGAATTTGCGTATCTGCTCGAAAGTGTGAGCATTGTCAACGCCGCGGACGCATACCGTGATCCCTTTTTCGTGCGCCTTGTCAATAAGCGAACGCATAAACGATCCCGAGACCTGATCGCCGGTAAATCTTGAGCTGCGTATTTTGATCGTCTTTACGATGTCGTTCTCAATGCGCTCCGAGGTGAAGAATCTGTCCCCGATATCCTCAGCGATAATATTCACGCCGATCTTTGAGAGCTGATTGAGCACCAGATTTTTCAGATTCATAGTGCCGTCGCTTTCCGATATGGATATGCTCAGGGCGCTGGGCGGCAGGGAATATTCCAGCAGCGAGCTGCGCAATGATTCTATACAGGTATCCTTGCTGAGAATACTTTCCGGTATGGAAATGCTTACGCGGAAATGCTCCACGCTTTCCCTTACCTGGGCGCAGAATTCGCACACCTTATCCATCACGAAGCAGTGGAGCTGTGTGGAAAGCCCCATTCTCTCAATGATCGGCAGGAAGCGATCCCTTGAAACTATCATATCCTCGTTGCCCCAGAACAGCGTAGCCTCGCAGCAATGCAGAGCGCCCGTGTGGATATCCAGCACCGGCTGATACAGGAAATAAAATCCGGTAAACCCGTTCTCTGCAGACTCCATAATGAGCTTTTTTACCTGTCGGGTGTCGTTGAGCTGTTCCTCAAGACCCTCGGAGTAGCAAGCCGCGTCGCAGTATTTGCGCTCCTTGGCGAGCCGCAGGGTCTGCGTTGCCGCACGGACCGCGTCCGAGAGATTATCCGCGTCCGCGGGGTACACCGTTACTCCGGCGTAAACCTCCAGATGATGCTCGTTTTCATTAAGGAACCAGGGAGAGCTGAATCTGGTCAGCAGCGCCTGCGCGAACTGTCGTGCCTCATCGCGCGAGGAGTCCTTCATTACAATAAACAGTATGTCGTTGCTGAATCTGTACACCCGCTTCTCCGAGCCGCAGGGTATAGCCTCGATGTATTCGGCGGAGCTTTTCAGAATATTGTCCGCGTATTCGCAGCCGAAAATTTCGGAGATCGGCTTCATATTCGTGATCTCCAGCGCGATGACCGCGCCGCTGCCGCCGGTCGAGACCGCTCTCTGCAGATCTCTTTCAAACATACTGCGGTTGGGGATATTTGTGGTAAGGTCGTAATACGCGAGCCTGTGCAGACGCTCCTGGAATTCGGTTATCTCCTCCTCCGCGAACGCCTTGAAGATGACTGTTGAAAGTATCTGCGTGAGATTTTTGAGCTGCTTTCTGTCGCGGTTGCTCCACTCTCTGCCGCTTTGTGTCGACATATATACTATTATGCCGCTCTTCTTGCCGCTGCGGTAGGTGCGCGTGAGCGCGCAGCTTCTGTTCTGTCCTACGTTGCAGCCGAGGGCTTTTTCGTCCGAGATCGCCACTCCGTTGTAATCAAGCTCTTTTTCGATATCCGCGGTATTTATCGCGTTCTTCACGACCGGTATCATCAGACCGCTTTCGTCCCAGCGATACATTACCGCGGGTCTTACCTCGTCATAGCAGTACATGATGTCGGACAGCCCGAAATATCCCGTTATAAGGGGGATAATGCTGCTGAGAGCGGATTTTGTATCGGAGCTCTCCAGAATAAGGGAGTATACGTTGTTTATAAGTATCGAGTCCTCAAAATTCTGACCGAGCAGCCTGTTGGCGTTCTGGGAATCCTCCATAGCTCCGCCCAGCACCACATAGGAGTTCGCGATGCCCGAAACGGTCTCCACCATAACGTTCAGAAGCTGAGAGTTGTCGTCCACCTTTTCCTGAGTATCGCCCGCGATTATCCAGTAGGCGATTTCGTTGTGGTTTACGATAATGCTTTTCTTGCGCTGAAAGTCCATTTTGTTGAGGTTTATGCGCTTATCCTGTCCGGCGGGCACAGCCACGACGCTGCCGCTGCTTTTTGCGATAGCCGAATACAAGCCGTTTATGCCGGCAAAGGGCTTCTGTATACGGGTAAGATAGTCCACGCCGAGTATATCCGATATGGAAAGCACCTCCCGCGCGGAAGCAAAGGAGTTGTCGCTTTTGCGGCGGTACATTTTCAGCACCGCGTCGTCGCAGTCGCAGTCGAGATATTCCGAAACATCGAACATCATGCCGAGTATCTCGCGAAGGACCTTATTCTCACCGCGCTCGGCAGCGGCGGATATGTAGAACCATCTGTACCCGCCGTTTGTCATAATACGAGCGTGAGCCTTAAGCTCGTCGCTTCTGCCGCTGACTATTTCATTGATTATCTCACAGAAGGGCTGGTAATCATCGGGGTGTATTATATTCCCCATGATCACTTTATTACTGTCGGAAAAAGGATTAGACTCGGAGAGAATTTCAGCGGGAAACCCCGAGCTGAAAGCAATTGAAAACGCATAATTGCCGCTGCTTGCCACAGCCCTTTCCAACCTTGACACAAAAATCACCTCTTTTGACTGATAGCGCGGATCGGCTACGGAATATCCCCTTATTTGCCGCCGCAGTAAAGCGGCGTTAAAATATAACAGTTTTGCGGTTATTTTTTTAACAATCGAAGCCGAAACATAATAGCATAATAGCACAATAGCACATATTTCCTCTGCGCTATATATATTTTAGCATAAAATTTTCAACATTTCAACCCCTTTTTTGTAATTTTTATAAAAAATTAAGGAATATCACAATTTTTTCACAAATTTTGCTAAAGATTTGAATAGCTTCGTCGACAGTAGTTGATTTGCTCTTTAAAAAATTGACTGCAGATGAATTTTATGCGGCATGGCATGGGAATATTCGCAAGGTCTGCCCCGACAAAACCGCGGCTCGAGTTTACCCAAAAGGGCAATACCCGAGCCGCGGAAATAAGATCATCAGATAAACAGTCCCACGATCTCATTATTCTCGTTCTTTAAAATAACTATATCATCTGCAAGCGCGACTAAATAGGTTTTGTTATCGGTGGTATTGGTGAGGGGGATATACAGAA
>CAZKJC010000051.1:0-8809 GCA_964552995.1 uncultured Ruminococcus sp. | reverse complement strand
TTGACAGATCGTCGGCAAAAGCAGACGTATCGATTAGGGAGCTGCGCTTAAATGTCAGGTGCTCCTCGTCGCTGCTGAGTGTGCACTCCGATTGATCCTCGGTGATCGTCAGCGTGTATCCCACAAACGGAACAGGTCCTCCGGTGGCCGGAAATTCGGAATCGAGAATTTCTTCCCAAGCCTCCTCGGGAATATCGTTCGGCTCGGCGGTCGCGGTCTCGTCATATACGGAGTCCACAGTTGCATTCCATCCATTATCCCCAAAGCTCCACTCGCATATCTCCAAGGTTTCATCATAGTATGATGCGGCGGGAGCTGTTCCGAGAACGGCGTTCGGCTCGTCAACAGATTTATCGGCGTTGATCTCCTCTTGGGCGGGAACGTCCCCATTGTCGGTATGGCCGATCTCGGGCTCGGCAGCGGCAGCGGTAATGCCGTCGAAGTCCCACATTTCCATCGTACCGCTGTAAAAGTCATGTCCGTCGGTATCCGCGGCGGCTTCGGGGGCGCAGTCGGCGATCAGGCTTTCAGCCGCGCTGTTCATTCCGCCCGCGGAAGAATTTGCCGTCATATTGGCAATATCTACCATATTATTATCGTTTGCGATACTTGGAGCGATACGCGCCGCGGCAAACGTTATCACCGCGCAGGCGGCGACAGTTCCGCCCACTGTGGCGATAGTCTTGAATGGGAAAGTCTTTTTCGCCCTTGTCATATTGAGAACGTTCTCTTTCATTCTGTCGATAGTCTGCCTGTCGGGGGTAAATTCTTCCGCTGTTTTGATATATTCTTCCTTAAAATTCAACAGAAATCAACCTCCTTCAGCATTGGCTTCAGCATTTCACGGGCGCGGCTCAACTGGCTTCTCACGGTGTTTTCCCGTATTTTTGTCATTTTACTTATATCCGCGACGGACATATCTTCAAAATAGAACAGGTGTATTACCAGGCGATATTTATCGGGAAGCCGCATAACAGCCTGCATTACGGCGCTTTTGCGGTCTGTTTCCTCGGTGAAATCCCCCGTATCTCCGCTCATATTGTCCATACCCTCGTCGCTCGCCCTGTGGCGCAGCCACGCCGAGCCCGCAAAGGTATTGGAGCTGTTTACCGCGCAGCGGATCAGCCACGCCTTTCTGTGCTCCTCGCTGTCAAAGCCGCAGTTTGCCTTATAATACCTCAAAAAGACATTTTGAGTGATATCCTCCGCATCCTCGCGGTTTCCCACACGCGCGAAAGCTATCCTATACACCATCGGCATATAGAATTCCATTACCTGCTCAAAACCCTCTCCCGCTTTGAGTGATATTGTGTCCATAGACTCTCCTCAAGAAGTCCGCGCGACGTATAAGAGCCGCCGCGCGGGCTTAAATTCTGCAAAATTCATTAGTAATACCCGATAGCTATCAAAAAGGCTGCAAAAAAATTAAAATTTTTTAAAATTTTTTCGGGTGCTTATTGCGGTAATTCGATAGTCTTGCTAAGTATCCAGCCGTCCTTTTCCAGTTTCTCGGCGGTTATCTCCGTGAAGCCCTCTCTTGCGTCAAAGTTATAGGGGAACAGATACCGCTCATCGGCAGTCCCGAGATAAACGCACTCCGCGCCGCCCTCGTTTGACTTGAAGCAGAGCAGATAATCCAGCTCGCCGCGCGGAACATAGTCGTATTCATGATACACGTTCGTTGGAACTTCCATAGTTGCGTTGCGTTCGTATACATCTATACTCTCGAAATCAGAAATATAAACCGAGTACTTTTCGTTCATCAGTTTAATATCTTTGCAAAAAATATCATTTTCAAGAGAAAACATTTGAATTTCGTCAACATTATCGTTTATCTTAGTGCTTTGTAAATATTGCTGCGTACAGTCACTGTTTGCAATTTCCTCGATATTTAATGTATAAATATATTCCCACCCGGGTTCACGGCACTCTTTTAAGAAATAGTGCGGATCACTCATGAGCTCGTTGAAGTCCTCTTGGGACATAGAGACGAAATGCTCATGATAGGATATACATGGAGTTAAATCCTGTCCATATCCGGTTCCGCCGATGAATCTACATGCTTCACAACCGGTATAAACCATAAATAAAAAAATGCTTTCTTCTTCACCAACTGTACAGGAAAATCCATATGTATAATCTTCGGGATAGTCAATGCTTCTTCTGTATATATCAATACTATCAACTCGGGGAAGGGTAAAGCTGTGGTAGTCCGTGCCGTCATATGTATTGTAAAGAACTATCTCATAGCCTCCGTTAAGCAGAAAGAAGTCCTCGGGCACTCCGTCATAATTCAAGTCAAATTGTATGAAATCATGGGAGAAAAAATCGGGCTTTTCTCTTGCCCACTCGGGCTCTGTGGCAGTTTCCACCGTCGGTGGAACGGTCTCAAGGATAGCCGTTTCGGCTTCTGCGGTTTCCTCGGCGGGGGAGGATTCGGGCGGCGTTTCAGTTTCCGAGGAAATGCCGCTCACCTCGTGCTCGGAATTGTCGGCGGCGGTCGTATCCGCGCATGACGTCAGAAGCAGCACCGCCGCTATAAAAATAATTTGAGTGATCTTTTTCATTGTCGTTACTCCATCAAAAATACTAAAGCAATGGGATTTTGCGGTAATTAAATGACCCTTTCCGCATGCCGCGTAACATGGCAGCCTATATTGACCGCCACGGGCAGCCCCGCGATATGCGTAGCGCTCTTTTCGATATTGACATAAAGCGCCGTTACCGTGCCGCCGAAGCCCTGCGAGCCTATTCCCAGCGCGTTTATGCGCCCCAGCATTTCCCGCTCCAGCTCCGCGTAAACGGGGTCGGGGTGACGAATTGCCAGATCGCGGCAGAGTGCCTTTTTAGCGAGATAGGCGCAGTACTCGAAATCTCCGCCTATACCCACTCCCACCACTATCGGCGGGCAGGGATTGCTTCCCGCTAAAGACACCGTTTCCGTCACAAAGTCCACAATATCCTTTTGTGTTGCCGAGGGAGTGAACATCTTCAGTCTGCTCATATTCTCGCTGCCGAAGCCCTTTGGCGCGACAGTGAGCCGTATCTTATCCCCCGCAACTATCCTTGTATGTATCACGGCGGGGGTATTGTCCCCCGTGTTTTTGCGCTCCAGCGGGTCGCCGACTATGCTAAGGCGAAGCCGCCCATCAACGTAGCCCTTAGCTACCCCCGCGTTTACTGCGTCCTCAAAGCTGCCGTTTATGTGGCATTCCTGCCCGACCTCAGCGAAAACGACCGCCATTCCCGTGTCCTGGCAGATAGGCACACCAAGCTCGTCCGCGCAGTCAATATTGCTCGCGATATCTCCCAGCACGCTTTTGCAAAGCGTGCTCTCCTCGCGCTCTATGCTCTGCGTTATGCACTCCTTCATACCCCGCGGCAGATGGAGATTCGCCTCAACGCAAAGCTCCGCGACAACTTCTGTTATTTCTTGTGAATTTATTTCTCGCATAAATTTCTCCTGATTTTAAAAAAATTTTCCGCCTATCGCCACAAATTCCGGCGTGACCGTCAGATCGAGCGGATCGCCCTTAAACAGTGAGAAGTCCGCGTCCTTTCCCACTTCGATCGACCCTATCCTGTCAGCCGCTCCGATCATCTCCGCCGCGTTTATCGTTATAGCCCGAAGCGCCGTCTCCCTGTCAAGCCCCCCGCGCACCGCCAGAGCCGCGGTCAGCGGAAGATACTGTATCGGCGTTTCGGGGTGGTCGGTGCATATCGCGAACCGGATTCCCTCTTTTTTCAGCAGGGCAGGGGTAGCGATATCATGATTGCGCAGCTCCGGCTTGCCTCTGTCTCCGAAAAGCGGTCCGAGAACCACCGCGGGGTTATCCTCGGCAAGCTCCTCGGCGATTATACCGCCGTCGGTGCAGTGGATAAGCACATAGTCCAGATCGAACTCCTTTGCTATCCTTATTGCGGTAAAAATATCGTCCGCCCTGTGGCAGTGAAAATGCGCTTTCAGCTTCGGGCTTTTCCCGAATAGGGGCAGCAGAGCCTCGCATTTCGCGTCAAAATCGGGCTGGGACACCTCGTCCTCGGTGCCCTTGAGCCGCTTGTATTCCGCCATATCCTCAAGATACCGCTTTGCCTTGGTGAGCTGCTCGCGGATTATTGCCGCGGTAGCCATGCGGGTGACGGGGCTTTCGTCGCGGTCGTTGTAGGTGTTTTTGGGATTTTCTCCCAGCGCGAACTTTATCGCGCAGGGCGACTGCACTATCAGCTTGTCCACCCGCTTGCTGCCGCAGGTCTTCATTATCACAAAGCTGCCGCCTATGGGATTGGCGCTCCCTACTCCCGTGCATACAGAGGTAACTCCCGCCTTTACCGCGTCCTCAAAGCAGCGGTCAAGCGGGTTTATACTGTCGATGGCGCGCAGGTGAGGGGTAGATGGGTCGGTGTCCTCGTTTCCGTCCTCTCCCTCAAAGCAAAGGCTGTCCTCCCACATTCCGATATGGCAGTGAGCGTCCACAAACCCGGGGTACATGGTCAGCCCATCGCCGTCAATGATCTCGTCCTCGGTCTCGGAATATTGGCTCATTTCGCCTATCTCGGTGAAAACTCCCCCCGAAATGCGCACGAAACCGCACTCAAAATCCCTCTGCGCCATCGTTCTTATTTCAACATTCTTTATTACCATATTACCATTAAATGACAGTTATAGATGTCCGTGCTCCTCAAAATATTTTGTCAGCTTAAGTATCTCTCCCACGATGACCGTGTCCCGCGCGTTGCCGTTTACCATGCACATGCTGTTTCGGCGGTATATCACGGCGCGGGTGTCATAAAGCTCCCGAAGCTGCTCGGGCGTGTTTTTCACCACAAGCGGGCGGTTGCTGTCGCCCTTTATCCGCGCGTAGCAGGTCTCAAAGGCAACATTGATATATACCGACAGCCCGTTTTCGCGGGCGAACTGCGCGGTGTTGTCGTTTATAAGAGCTCCTCCGCCCGTTGCCACCACATATCCGTCGTTCAGCTCGCGGATATACTTGGCTTCCAGCCCGCGGAAATGCGGCTCTCCGAATTTGTCGAATATCTCGGGGATAGTCATGCCCTCGCGCTCGACGATGACCTTGTCCAGGTCGGTGAAGCTCTTTCCCGAAGCCGCCGCGAGCTGCCGTCCTATATGGCTCTTGCCGCAGCCCATAAACCCGCAAAGATATACCGAGCTCATACCAGCGCCTCCATGTCGGATATCAGCTTGTCGATATCTTCCTTATTAAAATGGGCGTTGTCCCATATCTCATGAGCCGCCACCGCCTGGAGCACCAGCATAGCCATTCCCGTCATAGCCTTTGCGCCCTTTTCACATGCCGTTTTCGTGAGAAGAGTATCCTTAGGATTGTAGATCGCGTCGAACACGAATTTCACCTTATCCAGCACCTCGGGCAGACAGGGCATTCTGTCGACCTTGGGGAACATTCCCACAGGGCAGGCGTTTATAAGCAAATCAAAGCTCTCGCCGCCCAGATCGGCATTGCTCAGCCCATTGTCGCCGATGACCGCTATCCTGAATTTCGCGTCGGGCTTTAGCGCCTTTATCTCCTTTTCGACATTCTCCGCGAGCGGAAGATCGCTTTTAAGCGCGGCTACCATCAGGTCTCCGCCCTGGAGAGCGGTCTCGATAGCCATCATGCGCCCCACGCCGCCGCAGCCGATAAGCAGCACCTTGGAGCAAAGCGAAGCTCCCAGCAGCTCTATCGACTTTGTAAACCCGAGCACGTCGGTGTTGTAGCCCACCTTTTCCGCTCCGTTCTTCAGGCAGTTTACCGAGCGATAGCGCTCCGCGCCCTCGGAGAGCCTGTCGCAGTACCCGATTATATCCACCTTGTGCGGGATCGTGATATTGAATCCGTCCAGCTCCGCCAGAAAGTCAAACTTACCCTTTAATTCCTCGGGGGCGATATCATACAATTGATAATCCACCTTTTCTCCCGACAGCTCAAACAGCCGCGCGTGTATCTGCGGCGAGAGAGAATGCCCCAAGGGATGTCCGATCAACCCAAATTTCCTCATCTTATTCTCCTTATCTCAAAAAATTTTTCGCACCGTGGAAACGCCGCTTTGCGGCGTTTCCACTAGCCCGCTATGAAAGCTCCGCTCCACTTCGTTCCGCTGCGCTTCCATAGCGGCTTGCGAAAAATTTTGCTGCGTGGGCGGAATGCTGACGTGTGCCTTCAGTCCCTTTGACTGCGCGATTATTGTGTGATGATTTTCCCCAAAACTATTTGGAGAGAGCCGCCAGCGCCTTTTCCAGAGTATCGTTATTCTCGATATTGACCGCAACAGCGCCGCGAAGCGTTTTCTTTACCAACCCCGTGAGCACCTTGTTCGGACCCAGCTCCACAAAGGCCTCTATCCCCGCCGCGCTCATTGCTTCCAGCTCGTCCGCGAAGCGAACGGGGGAGCAGATATGCGCCGCCAGATAGGACGGCATGTCCGAGAAGTCATCAAGCCGCTTTCCGTAAAGATTAGCGTAGTAGTCGCAGTTCGGAGCGTTAAACTTAAATCCCGATACGGCCGCCTTGAATTCCTCCGCCGCGGGCTGCATGAGCTTCGTATGGAACGCCGCCGATACCGCCAGCTTTACCGAACGCTTGCCAAGCTCCGACAGCTTTGCTACGGCTTCGTCCACCGCTGCCGTTTCACCCGCTATTACCGTCTGAACGGGGGAGTTGTAGTTCGCGGGAGCGACAAATCCCGACGCCTCGCCGCATATCCTGTCAATAGTTTCGTTATCGCACCCGATGACCGCCGCCATTGCTCCGTCCATAGATTCCGCCGCCTTTGCCATAGCTTCGCTGCGCAGCTTTATCGCCTTGAACGCGTCCTCCATTGACAGCATTCCCGAAGCATACATAGCCGCGTATTCTCCCAGGGAATGTCCCGCCACAGCCGTGTTTTCGATCCCGCTCTCCCTCGCCGCGTGCAGTGAGATGAGCGAGGCTGTGAATATCGCGGGCTGTGAGAGCCGCGTCTGCGAAAGCTCCTCGGGAGTAGAATCGGTGAGCTTTTTCATGATATCGAAGCCCATGATGTCCGATCCGCACTCAAGTATCTCCTTTGCGCCGAATTTCTCCGCCAGCTCCGCGCCCATGCCCGGGTACTGCGAGCCTTGTCCCGAAAATAAAAAAACCGTCTTCATAAATATCCTCCGTAAATATAAAAAATAGACTTTTTTGAGCCAACTGTAAAAAAACGGTTGACAAAAATGTAAGTTTAGGGTAAAATATAAAGAGGTATGTTGCTGCGCATTTGGAAAATGCCCGATATGCATATCTTACCCAAATAACATTATACAATATAATACAAATAAAATCAAGGAGATTTTTTAATGAGTGGAATAGAGATTATAGGAACAGGCAGCTATGTGCCTGAATTTATAGCGGATAACAATAAATTCGCGGAATTTCTCGAAACCTCGGACGAGTGGATATTCCCGCGCACGGGGATCAAGCAACGGCATATCCTTACCGACAAGCCCAATTACTATATGGGCGTTGAGGCGGCGAAAAAAGCGGTGGAAAACGCGAATCTTACCCCGTTGGATATTGATCTTATAATAGTATCCACCTGTACTCCGGACTTCTTTTATCCCTCTATGTCCTGCCTTATCCAGAAGAACATCGGAGCGGAAAAGGCGGCGTGCTTCGATATCAACAGCGCCTGCACGGGCTTCATAACCGCGGTGGATATGGCACAGAAGTATCTGGCGTCGGGAGCTTATAAAAATGTTTTGGTGGTAGCTACCGAGAAGCTGTCCGCGCAGCAGGATTACACCGACCGCGCGAACTGCATTCTTTTCGGCGATGCGGCGGGAGCGGCGGTGCTACGCGGCAGCGACAAGCCGTTCTATTCCCATATCGGCGCGTCGGGCGATGAGTTTGAGGCGCTGTACTGCAAAATACATTACGAATCCAACTGCCCCTTTTACGGCGACCAGAACGCGTTCTACGACAATCGCTTTGACACCTTCGCAAAGCAGAACTGCCTGTGGCAGGACGGCAAGGCGGTGTACAAATTCGCGGTGAACGCTATGGCGGACGCGGTAAGAAATGTCGCGGAGCAGGGCGGATATTCCATAGACGATCTGGATATAGTTATCCCTCACCAGGCGAACCTGCGCATTATCGGAAAGGCTACCGAGCTGCTGGGTATCCCCTCGGAGAAGGTGTATACCAATATAGAGTACATGGGCAACGTTTCCAGCGCCTGCATTCCCGTGGGGCTGGACGAGCTGAGAAAGGCGGGCAAGATCACTGCGGGCACAAAGCTGTGCTTTGTCGGCTTCGGCGCTGGGCTTACTTACGGTGCGATCATTCTTGAGGTATAGGATTTCCAAAAACTGACAAAAATATATCCGATTATATAAAAGTTGTGCAGCATAATGTTGCCGCAACAGAATTTCAAAAAGTTGAGCGACAAAATGTTGTCGCATTTGAATTTCAAAAAGTGCGTATTTGCCGAATGGCAAATACTGCACGGTTTCCGATAAGCATGCGCAGCTGACGAGCGCAGCGAGGAAGCGGAGTATGATTATCGGAAATTTTGAAATTCTAATTCAAATAAGAAAGGGAAGAATATGTCAAAAACAGCAATTATCACGGGCTCCGGAAGAGGAATCGGCGCGGCGATCGCGAAGCGGCTCGCCAAGGACGGATACGATGTCGTTATCAACGAGGTGTCGCAGGAGGCGCTGGATACCTACGGCGCGCAGACCGCGGAGGAGTGCCGCACGCTGGGCGTAAAGGCGGAGTGCTACGCGGCGGACGTTTCGGACTATGCCCAGTGCGAGGCTATGGTCAAG
>CAZKJC010000050.1:0-12176 GCA_964552995.1 uncultured Ruminococcus sp. | reverse complement strand
ATTTCGAGTCGTTCTCGTTATGACCACTTCGATACGTCTGCGTATTAAAAAATTGTCCGAAATTGACAACACTAACATTATACAATTTTTCGGCGGGTTTGTCAAGGGGGTTAGACCGAAAATTTTACATGGGTCGCCATAAATAGGGCACGGAGCAAATTTATTTCCAAAAATAACCGCTTGGGGCTTGAATTTTCCGTCAAAATAGTATATAATAAAAATAAGTATGGAGAATAGCCGGACAAAACAGACGCGTTTGTTTTACGGTTCTTTATTTTCCTCATAAAAAGGAGCGTCGTTTATGTTTGACGGGTTTGTAAAAACGGCGGCGGGAACGCCGAAAATAAGGATGGCCGACTGCGAATACAACAAAAACGCGATAATCGGAGTTATGCGGCAGGCGGCAGAACGCGGCGTGAAAATACTGGTCCTGCCGGAGCTTTGCGTAACGGGCTACGGCTGCCAGGACTTGTTTTTTCAGAAAACGCTGCTGGACGCCGCTCTGAAAGCTTTAGAGGGTATCGTGAATTTTTCCGCGGAGGCGGATATGCTCACGGCTGTCGGCTGTCCGCTGTCGGTTCGCGGGAAGCTCTATAACTGCGCTGTGATCATCAAGGGCGGCGAGGTGCTGGGAGTGGTTCCCAAAAAATTCCTGCCGAATTATAATGAGTTTTACGAAATGCGGCACTTTTCCCCCGCTCCGGATACGCAATTTGAAATGGAGCTTTTCGGGAAGAGAGTTCCTTTCGGGTCGGGGCTGCTTTTTGAGTGCAGGCAGCTCCCCGAGCTGGTTTTCGCCGCGGAGATATGCGAGGACCTGTGGGCGGCTGAGCCCCCCTCGACCGCGCTTGCGCTAGGCGGCGCGACGGTGATAGGAAATCTCTCCGCAAGCAATGAGACAATAGGCAAGGACGGCTACCGCCGCACCCTTGTCTCGGGGCAGTCCGCGCGGCTGCTGTGCGCATACATTTACGCCAGCGCGGGCGACGGCGAGAGCACGCAGGACCTGGTATTCGGCGGGCATAATATCATTGCCGAAAACGGTACGATCCTCGCGGAAAGCGAGTTGTTCAAAAACGAGCTCACCGTTACGGAGACCGACGTGCAGCTTCTCGCGTTCGAGCGCCGCAAGAACACCTCCTTTACCGATGAGCGCCGCGAGCGGACGGTGCGGATACCCTTTGATATGGAGATCGCCGAGACCGCTCTCACGCGGTTTGTCGACCCCGCGCCATTTGTGCCGGACGGCGACGCGGAAAAGCATAAGCGCTGCCACAGCATACTGTCCATGCAGGCGCACGGTCTGGCAAAGCGGGTGGAGCACACTAACTGCAAAACGCTCGTTGTGGGTATTTCGGGAGGGCTTGACTCCACTCTCGCGCTGCTGGTATGTGTGGAAACGATGAAGCTGCTGGACCGTCCGATGAGCGATATAGTGACGGTAACTATGCCCTGCTTCGGGACTACGCAGCGCACCAGAAGCAACGCCGAGCGGCTGTGCGAGCTTCTGGGGACAACGCTGCGGGTGATAGATATCTCCGATTCGGTAAGGCAGCATTTTAAGGATATAGGGCATGACGAGAGCGTTCACGACGTGGTGTATGAGAACGGACAAGCCCGCGAGCGCACTAAGGTGCTTATGGATATCGCCAACGCCGAGGGCGGTCTGGTGGTGGGCACGGGCGATCTTTCGGAGCTTGCGCTGGGCTGGGCTACCTACAACGGCGATCATATGAGTATGTACGGGGTCAACGCGTCCGTTCCCAAAACGCTGGTGCGGCATATCGTGTACTATTACGCCATTACCTGCGAGGATAAGGCGCTGAGCGGCGTGCTGATATCCGTGTTCAATACGCCCGTCAGCCCCGAGCTGCTGCCCGCGGACGAAAACGGCGAGATCGCGCAGATAACCGAGGACCTGGTGGGTCCATATGAGCTGCATGATTTCTTTCTGTATAACGGGATACGGCGCGGATTTCCGCCGAAAAAGGTGCTGCGGCTCGCGGAATACGCGTTCAAGGGGAGCTATGAGCATGATGTTATCGTTAAGTGGCTCAAGACCTTTTATCGGCGCTTCTTCTCGCAGCAGTTCAAGCGGAGCTGTCTGCCCGACGGGGTAAAGGTGGGCACGGTAGCTCTCTCGCCGCGCGGAGACTGGCGTATGCCCAGCGACGCGGTATCGGCGGAGTGGCTGAAGGACTAGAATGTAATATATGTGGACTAGGGGCTGTATTACATGTTGACAAGGAGTAAATGATTTAAATGGGAATTTCAAAATTTCAGCCGGCCATACTCCGTTCGCTCACTTTGTTCGCTCACTGCGCATGTCCGGCGGAAACCGTGCAGCATTTGCCGTTAAGGCAAATGCGCACTTTTTGAAATTCGGATGCGGGGGCTTTATGTGGCTGTAATTTTATGGGCGCACCGCCAAAATCAACCCTGAAAAATTCACCTTGGGGGGTTAAAATGCTAGAGAATATAAAAAAGCGCATTATCCATTTTTATACCTATGGAAATATTATAGAGGATTTCGTCGAGGCTCGCCGTAAAAAAACGGCAAAGCTGCGGCGTATTATCCGCGCGTGTTTTTATATTCAGTGCGCACTGGCGGCGGGCTGTATAGCCGCGGCGCTGCTGATGAGCACGATAGGTACGAGCGGGGTTTCGGCGATAATCGCGGGGTCGGTCGCGGTGTGCGTGGTCGCGTTTATCTCGCTGGGCGGCGGTACCGCCGAAAAGACTATTCTGTATATTCTCGATCTCGCTTATGCGGTGATATGCTTTATAGTGGGAGGTCTGGGCGGTTCGTCGGCGTTTATTGTGTGCGGTATTTTAATGCTGCTGTCGGCGGCGGCGGCTCTGGGGGGATTTTTCGCGGCATGGTGCAGGCAGTATCTGCTGGATTTCTCGCCCGCCAGGATAACCCGAAGCGACTACACACGTATCCACAAGCCCGCCACGAAAATGACACAGAGCGACTACGAGCGGTATACCTCGGGAGCGTCGGAGCTCGGAACGGCTCCGCCGCCCGCGCCCGCTCCTCCACCTCCGCCGCCTAAATCGGAGATGGAAATGCTTGCGGAAAGGCTCTCGGACATTCTCGGCACTATACCGGATATCAGGATCGCCGAGCCGGACGAAAAGCCCAAGCAAAGCACAGAAAGCGATCCGGAGAACGGGCAGGTGGAAGCGGCGGCTTCGCCGGAACCCGTTAAGAGTGAGGAGAGCGCTGCTCCGCAGGCGGAGATGGCTTCCGACACTGTTCGGAATGAAGCCGCTGTGACCGCCGAAAAGCCCGAAGAAAGCTCCGCGCATGATACGGAGAGCAAGGAGGAAGCGGCGCCTGCCGCTGAATCGGCACAGCTCCCCGATGTGGTAAATATATCCGACGTGTCTGTGGACTTTTCAATTGACGGATAGGAGAAAAATGGTACTGTTTGCCGGCTTTGATGGCAGTGATAATCCCGCGCGGGCGGTCGTAAAAGCGGTAGAAGCCCCCTGCCGCAGGGTCATTCTGCCAAATGATAAGGGGCGCTCCGCGCAGCTGCTGAATGATGAGATCACCAGATATCAGCCCGACATTGTGCTTATGACGGGGCAAAAGCCCGTTATCCGCGACAAAATATCTGTCGAGCTGAGCGCAAGGGCGGCAGGCGAAACGCTCACCACAGCGCTTGACTGCGGGGCGATACGGGATTTTGTTTTGTCCTGCGGGTATGGGTGCTATATATCTAAAAACTGCGGGACTTCCTACTGTAATCATATTTACGCGGAATGCTTAAAGAGCTTTCCGCGCGGACTGTTTGTACATATTCCGTATGGTAAGAATATATCCGATCTGCCCAAGCTTGTGAGGGTCTTTGACAAACTGATTTTATTTCTGTCGGGTGATAGGTGAAAACAGGCTTCAACACTTCGCTTACACAGGGAATTTTTCGCGGGCGATTCGCGAATTTTTTTAAATCATTTGCTAAGAGCAACATTATGCGACCGCAGAGAAGCAACGCTCGCAAAGTGCACCAAAAAGCTCACGCGGGAAAGCAACATTCGCAAAGTGCAACGTAAAGCCCACGCAGGAAAATTTTCCGCGAGAGCCCGTGAAAGCGGAGCGAATGCGGAGCTTTTGCGGGCGGGTCGCGGAAAATTTTTTTGAGATAAGGGGTAAATTATGAGGCTGCTTTTGATTGACGGGAACAGTATTATGAACCGCGCTTTTTACGGGATACGAATGCTGTCGAATAAGAAGGGGGCGTTCACCAACGCGCTCACGGGGTTTATGAATATTTATATGAAGCTGCTCAAGGAGGAGCAGCCCGACCGCGTGGGCGTGGCGTTCGATCTGAAAGCGCCTACGTTCCGGCACAAGATGTATGACGGGTATAAGGCTACCCGCCACGGAATGCCCGAGGAGCTGGCTCAGCAGATGCCGATAATAAAGGAGCTTTTAAAGGCACTGGGCGTGACTGTTGTGGAAAAAGAGGGCTATGAGGCGGACGATATCATAGGAACGCTTTCGCGCGCGGCGGCGGAGAACGGCGGCGAGTGCGTTATTATGACGGGCGACCGCGACAGCTTTCAGCTTGTGGGCGAGAGGATCACGGTGCGCCTGGCGGGAAATAAGGAGGACGTTCACTATACTCCCGCAAAGATAAGGGAGGTCTACGGCGTTGAACCGCGCGAAATGCTGGAGGTAAAGGCGCTGATGGGCGACCAGTCGGACAATATCCCGGGCGTTCCCGGGGTGGGCGAAAAGACCGCGCTGGGACTTATTCAGAAGTATCACACGGTAGAGTATATTTATGAGAATATTGACAGCATAGAGGTCACCAACTCGGTGCGCAATAAACTGATAAACGGAAAGGACAGCGCGGAGCTGTCACGCAGGCTGGGCGAGATAGAGCTGCACGCTCCCGTTTCGGAGAATATGGAGGATTACAGGATCGCGGAGGGCGACAGGGCGCTCGCGGCGGGTATTCTCACCGAGATGGAGATGTTCGGGGTAATGAAAAAGCTGGAGCTGGACGGGACTGCTCCCAAAGCTCCCGTAAATATGCCGCAGAGCGCGCCCGCCGCCAAGGTCGAAAGCTCCCCTAAAGTAACGCCCGATACCGCCGAGTACGACGGCGAGGCTCTTACGGTAATGACAGCGGGCGATGATATCGTCATTTTCCGCGGGGAAAACGCCGCGGAGGGCGATCTTAAGGAGCTGCTTGAAAGCGGCGAGCCAAAGCATACCGACAACGCAAAGGCGCTGTATTCGCGCTGTATCAAAGAGGGGATATCGCTTAATAACGTGACATTTGACGCTACTCTTGCCGCGTATCTGCTCAACGTCAACGCTAACGATTACTCCATAGAGCGGCTGTGCGCGGAGTACAAGGTGGCTGAGGAAGCTCCCGCGGCGGCGTTAAACAGGCTCAACGAGATATTGTTCGGGGAGATATGCGCGCAGGGCATGCTTAAGGTTCTGCGGGAGATAGAGCTGCCGCTCGCCGAGGTGCTCTCATCAATGGAGACAGAGGGGATCGGGCTGGACGTTAAGGCGCTCCACGATTTCGGAGAGGGGCTGCTGCCGCAGATAGATCAGCTTGAAAAGAATATCCACCTTATGGCGGGGCACGAGTTCAATATCGGAAGTCCCAAGCAGCTCGGAACGGTGCTTTTTGAGGAGCTGGGGCTCCCCGCGGGCAAAAAGCGCAAGACGGGCTACGCTACCGACGCGGAGACATTAGAGGGGCTCGCCGACAAGCACCCGATATGCTCCGCGATACTGGACTACCGAAAGCTCACAAAGCTCTACAACACCTATGTCAAGGGGCTGGAGAGCTGCGTTTCCCCCGACGGCAGAATGCACACCACGTTCAAGCAGACCGAGACGCGGACGGGGCGCATTTCCTCCGCCGAGCCGAATATACAGAATATACCGGTGCGCACCGAGCTGGGGCGGAGCTTCCGCGGATTTTTCAGGGCGGCAGAGGGCAAGCTGCTGGTGGACGCGGACTATTCGCAGATAGAGCTGCGCGTGCTCGCCTCGCTTGCGGAGGACAAGGTGATGATCGATACCTTTAAGGAGGAGCGCGATATTCACACCGAGACCGCTTCAAAGGTGTTCGGAATGCCGCCGGAGTGGGTAGACGGCGATATGCGCCGCAGGGCTAAGGCGGTAAACTTCGGGATAGTTTACGGCATAGGCGCGTTTTCGCTCGCCAAGGATATCGGCGCGAGCCTTTCCGAGGCGAAAAAATATATCGAGGACTATCTTGACCATTTTTCGGGCGTAAGGAATTATATGGATTCCGTCACCAAAAGCGCGGAGGAGGACGGCTATGCCGTAACGCTGTTCGGCAGGCGGCGCTTTATCCCCGAGATACTCGCTGCTAACAAGACGGTAAAGGCGCTCGGAAAGCGTATCGCGATGAATACTCCCATACAGGGGACGGCGGCGGATATCATAAAGCTCGCGATGGTGCGGGTCTATCGGCGGCTAAAGGCGGAGCTTCCCGAGGCGCGGCTGATACTACAGGTGCACGACGAGCTTATAGTTGAGGTCCCCGAGGCGCTTGCGGACAGGGCTTGCGCCGCTCTCAAGGAGGAAATGGAGAGCGCGGTTTCGCTGGCTGTGCCGCTCATCGCGGAGGCTAAGGCGGGCAAGACCTGGCTTGACGCGCATTGAGCATACAAATCAGAGCCACATAAAGCCGCCGCATCAGAATTTCAAAAAGTCGCGCATTTTCCGAATGGCAAATGCTGCGCGGTGACCCCAATCGCGCGGAGTGGAGCGCAGCGGAACGGCGAGTGCTTGCGGGAATTTTGAAAGTCCCATTTAAATCATTTAATTCTAGTCAACATTTATTAACAGCTCCTCGTCAACATAGATCAAACGCATCATAGCTTAGATCAACATAAATCAAAAACGGGTGATATTATGGAAAATTTATGCTGGCAGCTCTCCGAGCTGGAGCGGCTTTGTTTTTCGGATAGCTGGACGGAGAAAATGCTGTCGGAAACCCTGAACAACCCGCTTACCGTGTTCGCCGCGGAACGGCGCGGGGAGATTCTTGCGGGGTATGCCGCGGGCAGGGTCGCCGCGGACGAGGGAGAGCTTTTCAGGATCGCCGTGCACCCCGACTTCCGCCGTCTGCACATCGCGGAAAGTCTGCTGGAGGATATCCATGAGCAAATGCGAGGTCGCGGCGCGGTAAAGTGCTTCCTTGAGGTGAGGAGCCGCAACGCTCCCGCGATAGCTCTGTACGAAAAGCAGGGCTATCGGAAAATAGCCCTGCGGAAAAATTATTACAGCGACGACGACGCGGTGATATATGAGCTGAAGCTAAAGAGGTGAGCGCGGGCTTGCCTCTTTTGTTTATCTTAATATCCGTATGCTGTTATACTTTTTCTGCAAATTGAAATCCGCGCCCCGAAAAGCGCGGATCTTTAAATCAGAAGTCGATATCGTTGACTGCCGAGTTGGCGAGCTGAAGCTCCTTTTTGGGTATTCTCTTCAGCGGAGAGTAGATAAACTTTTTGCAGGAGTCGTAGCTTTTTACATCTCCGAACTTCGCACACTTGTACTTATCCCCCTCGACAGCGGTAGCCATCTCGCAGTATTTGCAGGAAGGCTTGATATTATTGCCGAACAGCTTTTTCTTTGCCATGGTATTTTCCTCCAATCGTCATCATCTCACTGTTGGTCAGTGCGACATAATTATATTCCTTGCTTATATTATATCACAACGCGGCGAAAAAGTCCACATTAAATTATTAGGAAATATCGCCGCGATTTTGTGTATTATGACGAAGTTTGCTTAACCCGCCGTGTTTATCGCGATGATACGGCTGTCGTCGTAATAGGAAAAATATATCCAGTCACCGTCGCTCATTATATAACCGTAGTCGGTCTCATTGCCGTATTCGGGGACTGCCGCCGCCCTTTTGTTTTTGGTATCGACGATAAGTATCTCCGCGGGATCCCCGGTATCTCCGATAACTCTTACCGCCGCCGCGGAATTCTCCGTAAGCAGAAACTCTTCAACGGTCGTACCGTAATTGGCGGTGAGGACGGGCTTGTAAACATTTCCCGACGGCGAGGGCAGCAGCCGACCCACTTCGTATTTCTCCCCGAATATCGTGCTGCGGTCAGTCGGGACGACATAACCTATCTGATCTCCGCCAAGATAAAGCTGATCCGGAGAAAAGTCAAAGCTTACGCTGCTTATGGTGTAATGCATCTGCTCCAGCCCGCTGCCAAAGGGAGCTATAATAACCTCATCATGCGCGGCACCCAAAAGATACGCGGCTTTGATCACCTCGGATATGTTACGCGTGAGAGAATACCGCACCAACAGGCTGACCGACTCGCCATATCTGCCGTCATCCGTGGTGAGCGATTCTATTCGGTTAAAGAAAATGTAATCGCCGCAGCGCGTATAGCCGCTGTTTTGCCCCCATATTACCTGAAAAAGGTTTTGGTCGGTCACGTCAATGATCTCGCCCGAAGCCCTGTTTATCTGATAATACCGGGTTTCATTGTTCATCGAGTCCATGTCGGAAGAGCTGTAAAGGATATACTCCCTGTCGATATACACTACCGATGAGCAGTTCTCCGGCATAGCGATATACTCGCTTGTATCCGTCAGCAGGTTGTATTCGCACACCGAAAACCCCTCTTGCTGCTCATCGCTCAGACCTCCATCCGGTGCGCGAGAATGTAAATACAGCAGCTCCTTGTCGGCGGCGAAGATCGATACGGCTTTCCCCGGATAGGTCATATAAAGATCATAGCCCAGCTCCTCAAAGGGGACAAACTCGCCCTCGAAGCTCACCATTTCCTTTAAATAGTCGTATTCGCCCCTGGTCAGCGAAACGCCGCCGCTCGGCGCTGTTTCGGCATAAGCGGATATTTCCCTTACCCCCGCGGGCGCGCCGCCGTTTTCGCTGCGGTCGGTGCTTTCCGCGGGAATGTCGCTCTCGGCGCTTTCGATACTCTCAACCTCGATATCCGAGCTCTCCGAAAGAGAGCAGCCCGCAAGCATAATAACAGCCGCCAGAACGCTTAATATTTTCCTCATTTTTAACCTCTAATCTAAAGAAATTTTCCGCGACCCGTCGTCCTTGAATGTTATGGTCATTATCCACGTTTCCCTGGGGTATACCGCCATAATACTTTCGTCATCGAATTTTTTGAGATAAACCCAATCTTTCCCGCAGGACAGAATTTCATTGTAACCCGTGTCCGCTGCCTTTTTTCCGTTAATATCGACCGCGAGCACAGTCGCCATTTCCTCATTTAAAAGCTGAATAAAAGCGACGGATTCGCTTGTAATACCTATATCGGCGGCATATGTGCCGTAATGGGTCATAAATATCGGTTTTTGAGACGCCCCACTCGTATTATTGTCCGGAAGCACTCTTCCGACCTCATAGCGCCGCCCGAAAATGGTATCGGTCGTTGCGGGAGAAATATACCCCATATATCTGCCCGCTATGTGAAGATAATCATATGGCATCTCAAATTTACCGTCTACCCAGCCCCCGTATCGATAGACAAGCCCGCCGGAGGACTTACAGAATACCTCCTCGCTTGTAGCGCCGATTATATCCATATCCGCACCCAGCTTAGCAAAACTATCTATCTTCGGAAGATATTTGCACAGCACTTCGACATCAAAGCACATCGACCCGTCATAATTTGAAAACACTTCGGTAATATTGTAATAAAAGCCCTGTCCTATGCGCTTTACGCTGCTGTCATAATTATTCGGAAAATATTTTTCGCTTTCGGGCAGGGTTATAGTTTCCCCGTTTTCACGCGTCAGTAGAACAAGCGCGTCATCGTACCCATAAACGATGTAATCTCTGTCGATATATTCAAGATCACGGGGTGATGTGGGAAGCTCAAAGCTATCGTATTCCCCCGTAAGTATGTTGTATTCCGTGATGATGAGGTCCGTGATTTGAAGACCATCATTGTCGTATGTGGTTTTTTGGAAATATAGCCACTCGTCATCTGCCGTATAAAAATAACCGAAACCGCTTATAGCGTCCTCGGGAATGTAAACGCAGTGATAGCCCATCTCCTCTAACGTCATATACTGACCCGAGAAATCGGTCATTTCGCGGAGATAATCATACTTATCCCTCGTCAGCGAAACGCCGCTGTTATCGTCAGCCGCGGGGGCATCGGGGGCGGTTATACCCGCGGGACTGTCGGGAAAAGCGGGATCGTCCGCAGTTTCCGCGCCGTCCGATCGAATTTCCGCGCTTTCGCTTGTATCGGGAACAGATTCAGAAACGTCCGAGCCGCGATTGCAGCCCGATAGCAAGATGGTTCCCGCCGCAAGCAGAGGAAGAATTTTAAAGTTCATTGCTACGCCCCCTTAACTTGGAAGTCAAATTCATATGAAAAAAAGTTTCGCGCCGTGATTAAATTTGTTATTTTCACCAATAATGAGGTGGAGAAAAGAGGTAATGAGCGGTTGATTTTGGCAGATTTGCAATGTGCCCCCTAATAAATATGACAGATATCGGGAGTAAAAGGTTACAGTTTTTTACCGGACATCAGCATTCAGCCCACTCGGAAAAGCCGCACTCGAAAAGAGCGACAAAAAGACCACGCAGGAAAATTTTCCGCGAGAGCCTGACGCGGCGCAACGAAGTGAGCCGCGTCGGGCGGGTCGCGGGAAATTTTTTTAAATCATTTACTTCTTGTCAACATAACTTAAAAGCATTATAAAGGAGATAGCATGAAAAAGACGGATCTTGTATTTATTGCGGGAATAATTCTGGCGATATTGCTGGGGGGATTCAGGGATTTCGCGGTCAGGGCGGAGGAAGTGCAGAGCGAGGTTTTGCGGCTGCATATACCGGCGAACTCGGACAGCGAGGAGGATCAGCGGATAAAGCTGGAGCTGCGGGACTATTTATTGGAGCGGTACGGAGCGGAGCTTTCGGACAGCGGAAGTCTTGAGGAAGCGGAGCGGCGCACCGAGGAGCTTCTGCCCGAGATAGAGGAGGACTGCCGGCGGTTCTTAAGTGAGCGCGGCGTGGATTACGGAGCGCGCGCGGAGCTTGCGGAGATGTATTTCACGACAAGGGTATATGACGAGGTAACGCTGCCCGCGGGGGATTACAAGGCGCTCAGGATAACGCTTGGGAGCGGCGAGGGGCATAATTGGTGGTGCGTGATGTTCCCGCCGCTGTGTCTGCCCGCCGTGACGGAAAATGAGGACGGGGACGGCGCGGAAATGCTCTCGGATTTCCGGACGAACCGTCCCCATGATATAAAGGTAAAATTTGCGCTGTTTGAGATGCTGAAAAAGCTGCTGGATTAACTTTCGCCGGCATCAATCGAACTCGCTCGGCTTTTCCGTGGTGGCGTCGATAAATTCCATAACGCCGCCGTAGATGGTGAAGGCTACCTGCTGCTGATATTCCCAGGTGGAAAGCCGCGCCTCCTCGTCGGGGTTTGAAAGGAATCCGCACTCTATCATAAGAGAGGGGTTGGGGTTGGATTTAAGCAGGAACAGCTCGTCGCCCGAGAGCTTTATTTCACGGTCGTTGCCGGGCTGGAGCTCCGCGAATTTATTCTGCATTATCTGCGCGAGAGTGCGGTTATCGGGGTTATTGTTGTTGTAGAACATCTGCCCGCCGAAGTAGCGCGGGTCAGTGTAGTTGTTCTGGTGGATACACAGGAAAATGCTGTCGGGGTAGCTTTGGATTATTTCAAGGCGGTTGTCCATATCGGAGAGCTTCTGGTTGCGTATGCCCTCGACCCCCGCGTCATAGATGGAGATATCCTCGCTGCGGGTGAGCACTACCTCAAAGCCCGACATCTCCAGCATATCGCGCAGTATGCGCACGATGGAGAGATTTACGTCCTTTTCGAGAGTTCCGCCGCTGCCTACCGCGCCGGAGTCCAATCCGCCATGACCCGCGTCAAGCACGATAATGGGGCGCTCCGCAGCGTCCGCGGCAGTGGGCAGAGCGCGCTCGGTAACTCTCGCGCATACCGCCAGCAGTACAAAGCAGCCGATCATTGAAAGCGTCAGCTTAAGAGATTTTTTGTTGATCTTCATATATTACCTCCGTGAATTTACTCTTTGTCCAATTCTATGCGTCACGGAAAATAAATATGCTCGTACTGGGAAAATGATAATTTAGTTTAGTAGTGGTATCGC
>CAZKJC010000049.1:0-12189 GCA_964552995.1 uncultured Ruminococcus sp. | reverse complement strand
CGAACCCCAACTTCCCTCTCCCCCTCACCCCCCCGTCGCCGCTTTTCTTGTGGACAAAAGACAAAGCGCCCCGCGGTGTTTGATTTGGGCAATGTTCACGCGCCGCTATCATTGAGGTACATCAAATCATTCACCTGTCAAAGTTCCTATTATCCAACTCCATAAGTAGCTTAACCTTTGTCAACCCAACCGGTTGATGTACCTTAGTGGCTGAAGCGCGTGAACAACTGCCCCAATATCCCACACAATTCCACTAACCCGCTTACAGCTAAAGAAAAGCGGGCAAAGGGGGGAAGGGGAGAGGGAAGTTGGGGTCTGGGGTGAAACCGTAGGGGAAGGGGGGAAATGCCCGCTTTTGTCGGATTTTGTTCTTTCCCCCCTTCCCCGAAGGTGTCAGCCCCAGTTGGAGCGCGTGAAAGCTCCTCTTTCACAAAACAATAGCGAGAATCTACACAATAATACACAACATCAACGCAACAAACGGAAAATCAACACAGCAATCACCAACATTTTTTGTATAATCTTCCTACTAATCTCTTGACATATCGGTAAATTTTGTTTATAATATAATATGAGTACGGTTGTGCCGTATCGATCAATGCCGCCGCACAATGTGGCTGTGCGCGGTAAAAACGGAGGCTAAACAAATGGACTATATAAGACGACTTCCCGTTTATCTGCTGCTGGATTGCAGCGGCTCAATGTCAGGCGAACCGATAGTTGCGGTAAACCAGGGAATAAAGGCGCTCATAAGCGAGCTCAAGGGCGACCCCAAGGCTCTCGAGACCGCCTATCTTTCCGTGATAACCTTTGACAGCAGCGCGCGTCAGGTCACTCCCCTTACCGAGCTTATGCTCTTTAAAGAGCCGCAGCTCTCAACGGGCGGCGCGACGGCTCTCGGCGGCGCTCTCAAGGTGCTGGCGGACTGCGTAAAGAACGAGGTGCGCACCACCACCGATACCCAGAAGGGCGACTGGAAGCCGCTGGTGTTCCTGCTGACGGACGGCGCTCCCACCGACAATATCGACGAGGGTATCGAGGCTATCAAGGGAGTTTCCATCGGCAACGTCATCGCCTGCGGCGCGGGAGCTAACGCCAACTCCAACACACTGAAGAAAATAACCAACAACGTTCTTATGATGAACAACCTCACGGCGGGAGATATGGCTCAGTTCTTCGCGTGGGTGTCGGATTCCATCAAGGTATCCTCCAACAGCATCGACGCCAAGCCCGGCGAAGCTGTTCAGCTCCCCCCTCCCCCTCAAGGCTTTGTTATCGTACCTTAAACGGTGGTATTTATGGAAAAATCGGATCTCAGACCCACGGCGGACGTTCCCGAGGAACCCGCCAAAACATTGGTGTGGCAGGAGCGCCCGAAGCCCGCTGCCGACAAAGCTCCCGCGCCCGAAACGGATAAGCCCGATGACGAGCAGGTAAAGATAAGGCAGCCCTCGGAGACCCCAAAGCTGTATTCCGACGCGGCCAAGAGCTTTTCCACGCTCAACAAGGCGGGGGAGAATTTCGCGGCGGTCAAAGCCGCCGCCGAAAATACCGTGAAGGAGCTCCCCAAAAAACTCGAACGGGCGGGAGCAGCCATAGCCGCGCGCTCCAAGCCCAAGGCGGACCCTACCAAGCAGGAGCTGCCCAAGCCCGATACCGCAAAGGCTGCCGCTCCGCAGCCAAAGCCCGCGGAAAAACCGTCGGCAAAGCAGCCCGACAAAGCTCCCGAGGAGAAAAAGCCCGCGGCAGCGCCCGCAAAGCCCGCGGAGGAGAAGCACCTCTCCGACCGCGAGGTAATGGAGCACACCGCGTCGATATGGCAATACAAGTCCATCACCGACGACGGCACGGAGCAGCACTCGGAATACCACGAAAAGCGCATAAAAGCGCCTTTTGCGGAAATAATCGGTGCAAGGGTGCGCGGCAAAAAGCACAAGCACGACGGCACAAACTGCGACGACTATTTTGAAATTGCTCTGACGGAGGACTGCGCGATAAGCGTGGTGTGCGACGGGGCGGGGTCGCGGGTGCTGTCGAGAATAGGCGCGAGAGTCTGCTCGGAGACCGCGGTGAATTACCTTAAAGCTTCTCTTGCGGAGCTGTTCGGCAAGGAATCCGACATTAAAGCCAAGCTGTCCGCCGATATGTCCGCGCCCGAATTTATAGAGGGCTGCGGGAAGATCGCGGCGCTGGTGAGGGATTCCGCGCGGGAAGCGTTCACGGCGCAGCAAAACGAGCTGAAAAAGCTCGCGGAGGACGAAATATACACCAAAGCGCTGGGCAGGAGCGCGGCTCTTTCCGACCTATCCTGCACTTTTCTCGCGGCGGTGGTCGTTCCCCTGGAGATAAACGGGGCGCGGCAGGCGCTTACGGTTTCGGTGCAGATAGGCGACGGCTGCATATGCACGATAGATTCCAAGGCGGGCTCGGAGAGCTGCTTAAGGCTTATCGGCGAGGCGGACAGCGGAAAATTCTCGGGCGAGACCGATTTTATCTCCGAAAAGAATATCGTGCCCGACGTTATCGGCGGCAAGACCCGCGTCGGCAGAAGTTCGGCGGATATAATAATGCTTATGACGGACGGCGTGGCGGACGACTACTTCCCCGCGCAGCCTATGATGAAGCGGCTTTATCTTGACCTTTGCCTTAACGGCATACTGCCTATGGCGGGAGAGCTCGCCGCGGGAGAGGATCCTGCGCCGATACGCTACCGCTCGGTAAGCATGAGCCAGCAGAGCGTGGCGCTGCAATACGCCAAGCAGCTCCTCAACCCCGACGATCCCAACGCCATGAACGCGCTGTGGGATAAACGGGAGGTGCTGCGCTGCCACTCGCTGGAGGCTTTCAGAATGAATATCGGCGACAGCCCCGAGGAACGGCTCAGGGTATGGCTGGATAACTATAATGAGCGCGGCAGCTTCGACGATCGCGCGATAACCGTGATAAGGCTGCCGAAAGACGAAAAGGACTGCATATGAAAATGACACCGGGAAAGGCGAAACATCATGAATAGCGGTGAGATACTTACCGCTGTGCTGGAAAGCGGCGAAACAATAGAATATATCTTTGACGCGAACGCTCCGCGCGGCGGCATGAAGCACACGTTTTTCACTCCCGACAGGAAGTACGTCGTGCAGTTCTTCAACAACCCGCGCGACGCGCATAATATCGCAATGCAGGATCGCATACGGACTATCGTCGGGATATATAATCCCACGCGCTCCGAGGCGGACGGCGGCGCTCTGGGCAATACCGAGAAGACCGCGGACTATTTCAGAAACCGCTTCTGCTGGCCTGTGGGGATAGTCAAAAGCCCCGAATTCGGCATAGTCTGCCCCACCTACCCGCAGAATTTCTTCTTCGGTGACGGCGCTTCGACGGTGCTTAACCTTAAGGGCAAGGACAAAAAGAGCAACTGGTTCACGGGGCGCAACAGGCGTTTTCTGGACAGCGCGGAGCTGGGTGATTTCCGCACGATGCTCAAAGCGGCGACGGGGCTGGTGCGCGGCATAAGGCGTATGCACCAGGCGGGACTGGCGCATTCCGATCTGTCCTATAACAACGTGCTTATCGACCCGAAAAGCGGCTCGGCGGTAATTATCGACATAGATTCGCTGGTAGTGCCGAACAAGTACGCGCCCGAGGTCTGCGGAACGACGGGGTATATCGCCCCCGAGGTGCTGGCGACGCTGGAATACAACTACGACGACAGCCGCCGTGCGCTACCCTGCGTGCAGACCGATCTTCACGCGCTGCCGGTGCTGATATATGAATATCTGTTTTTGCGTCACCCGCTGATAGGTCCTAAGATATACAGTAAGGAAAGCGCCGAAAAGGACGATTTTCTGGCTATGGGACCTATGGCGACGTTTATAGAAAATCCCACAGACTCCTCAAACAGACCGCCCGATCTTAATGTGACCATTCAGTCGCTGTCAAAGGGTCTGGAAAGTCTGTTTATAAGAGCGTTTGTCGACGGGCTCCACAACCCTTCGGAGCGCCCCACCGCCATGGAGTGGGAGCGGGAGCTGCTCCGCGCCTGGGACAGGCTGACCCCCTGCGCCAACCCGAGGTGCGAAAAGAAGTGGTTTATACTGCGGGACGAAAACGTTCCCGTATGTCCGTTCTGCAAGACCCGTGCCGCGGATAAGATAATACGGCTGGGGTTCAAAAGTGAAATGCGGGGGAAAAAGGGCGTTTTCCGCGAGAAGAGCGAGGTAATTGTTTATAATAATATCCCGCTTTTCGACTGGCACGTTCTGGCAAACGTCCATAACGACGAAAAGGCAAGCACCGATATGCGCGCGTATGTGTGCCGCTATAACGGAATGTGGCTGCTTGTCAACAACGGCATTGAGGGCATGACCTCCCCGACGGGGCGGCTCGTGCCAAAGGGAAGCGCCGTTGAGCTTAAGGACGGAACGGTGTTCCGCATGACCAACCGCGAAAACGGTCTGTTATGCGAGGTGCAGGTTTATTAGAGGTAATGCACGTTCCGGAATAAGCAGCATACCGCCCGCAGCTCCACATTGAAACAGTGCCGAAAGCCAAGAGCAACGCAATAACGGAGCAGCAAAAGCAACGTTCGCAAAAATCAACATTCCGCCCACGCAGGAAATTTTTCCGCAACAAGCCGTGAAAGCGGAGCGGAACGAAGTGGAGCGCAGCTTTCATGGCGCGGTAGGCGAACGAAGTTCGCCGGTGCGGAAAAATTTTTTGAGATAAGGAGAAAAGATGAAACAGTTTGGGTTAACGGATAAGGAAGCCGCGGAGAGCAAGGCTAAATACGGCGACAACTCCATGACGGAGCAGGCTTCGGAGAGCTTCTGGGATAAGCTGAAGGGAAATCTCGGCGATCCCATGATAAAGATTCTGATCGTCGCGCTGGTCATCAATGTGGTGCTGGCGATACTCGGCGGAGTGGGACTTATCGAGGAGGGCGCGCCCGAGTGGTACGAGCCTATCGGAATATTTATCGCGATAATGCTCGCTACGCTGGTGTCGACGTTCTCGGAGTATCGTAATGAGAACGCGTTCCAGAAGCTCCAGGAGGAAGCCTCGCGCATTATGTGCAAGGTGTACCGCAACGGGGTCATCTCGGAGGTGGCGATAAACGATATCGTTATGGGTGACGCTATACTGCTCCAGTCGGGCGATAAGATACCCGCGGACGGAATCGTTATCGACGGCGATATCAAGGTGGATCAGTCGGTGCTGAACGGCGAGAGCCGCGAGGCTAAGAAAACCGCCGTTCCCGAGGGCTGGACGGATACGGACGAAAACACCGATTTCGACAGCGAATACAAGGTGTACCGCGGCGCGGTGGTATGCTCGGGCAACGCGGTAATGCAGGTAACGGTTGTCGGCGACAAGTCGGTCTACGGCAAGATCGCGAGCGAGCTCCAGACGGACGACGACCGCGAAACTCCCCTTAAGGTCAAGCTCGGCAAGCTGGCGGGCGGAATAAGCAAGTTCGGCTATATCGGCGGTATCGCCATCGCCGTTGCTATGCTTATCAAGACCATGTTTATAGATACCGGCGGAAACGTTATGGAGAATTTCCTGATGGTCGGTGGTACGTTCCAGTGGGTCGCGCTGCTCAACGCGGTAATTGAGGCGGTAATGCTGGCGGTAATAATCATCGTAATGGCGGTGCCCGAGGGTCTGCCGCTGATGATAGCTATCGTATCGGCGCAGAACATGGGCAAAATGCTCAAGGACAACGTTCTTGTGCGCAAGGTAGCGGGAATCGAGACCGCGGGCTCGCTCAACATTCTTTTCTCGGATAAAACGGGAACTATCACCAAAGGCAAGCTGGAGGCTGTCGAGTTTATAGACGGCGGCGTGAACGAATACAAGACCTACGCGGACGTGAACGGCAAGCTGAAAAAGCTGCTGTGCCTTTCCGCGCGGCACAATACCCTCTCCATGATAAGCGGCGAGGGCAAGGATATGAGAGTTATCGGCGGCAACGCAACCGAGCGCGCTATTCTGGGCTATGTAATGAACGAGCCGGACTGCGTGGAGGTTCTCGAAACGGGAAATATCCCCTTTAACTCCACAAACAAGTATTCCGCGACCCAGGTCGAGGGAGAGTTCAGCCTGTCGCTTATCAAGGGCGCTCCCGAGAAGATATTACAGCGCTGCTCCCACTATTACGATGAAAACGGCGCAAAGCAGCCGTTCTCGATGAGCGAGCTCAACAAGAAGATAGACGAGCTGGCTAACCGCGCTATAAGAGTGCTGGCGCTGGCAACGAGCGAGGATCAGCTCGGCGAGGACGCTCTGCCCGCGGGCAACAACTGGACGCTGGTGGGCGTTGTGGGAATACGCGACGAGGTCCGCCCCGAGTCCGTTACTGCTATCAGCGAGGTCAAGGGCGCGGGCGTGCAGGTCGTAATGATAACCGGCGACCGCAAGGAGACCGCGGTGGCTATCGCAAAGGAAGCGGGTCTGCTGGAAAAGGACACCGATGTTGTTCTGACCTCCGACGAGCTGGCTAAGCTCTCCGATGAGGAGATCAAGTCGAAGCTCCGGGATATACGCGTTATCGCGAGAGCGCTGCCCACCGACAAGAGCCGTCTGGTGCGGCTGGCGCAGGAGCTTGATCTTGTCGCGGGTATGACAGGCGACGGCGTAAACGACTCCCCCGCGCTGAAAAAGGCGGACGTCGGCTTCGCGATGGGCGGAGGCACGGAGGTCGCGAAGGAGGCTTCGGATATCGTTATCCTGGACGACAACTTCAACTCCATCGACCGCGCAATACTCTACGGGCGCACCATCTTCAACTCGATACGCAAGTTTATCGTGTTCCAGCTTACCATCAACGTGGCGGCGGTGCTTATTTCCTTTATCTGCCCGCTGCTCGACCTGGCAAACCCGCTGTCGGTAATACAGATACTCTGGGTAAACCTGGTAATGGATACTTTGGCGGCGCTCGCGTTCGGCGGCGAACCCGCTCTCACGCGCTTTATGCATGAAAAGCCCAAGCGCAGGAACGAACCGATCATCAGCAAGAGTATGATGTCGCAGATAATCACGGGCGCGGGCTGGTCGTTTATCCTTTCGCTGGCGCTGCTTCTGCTCGGCACTATTGCCGCGGACGCTAACGTTCCGGGCGTAAGCATACTTGAAAGCTGGGGACTGATACGCGAATCCAATATTGAGGGAGAGGCTCACGCTTACCTCCACACCGCATACTTCGCGTTCTTTATCTTTATTGCGGTATTCAACGCGTTCAACGCGAGAACCGACCGTATGAATCTTTTCGACAACCTTGGCAGAAACAAGGGATTTCTGACGGTATTCGGCATTATCGCCGTTGTTCAGATAATCATGACCTACCTCGGCGGAGCGATCCTCGGCGGCTACGGTCTGAACCTCACGGAGTGGCTGGTGGTCCTGGTCATGGGTATCTCTATTATCCCGATCGACCTTATCCGCAAGGCTATCGTGGGCAATAAGGTCAATTGATAATTTATAATTGAAAATGGATAATTTCGGTGCCGCTTCGTGGCGGATAATAATGCCGCGAGGCGCTCCGCAATGGTTCTGTAACTATGTGCTTCGGCACGGATAATATTTATTTCAGGAGGACAATAAAATGGCAGTAAATCTTTCTAAGGGTCAGCGCGTAAGCCTGGACAAATCGGTAACTATGGCAAGGATAGGTCTCGGCTGGGACGTTAACAAATATGACGGCGGGCAGGATTTCGATCTTGACGCGTGCGTTTTCCTGCTGGGAGCAAACGGTAAGGTGCTCAAGGACGAGGATTTTGTATTCTACAACAACCTCAACGCGAGAAACGGCGCGGTAGTTCACACGGGCGATAACCGCACTGGCGACGGCGACGGTGACGACGAGGCTATTATAATTGATTTCACGAAGATACCCGCGGAGATCGAGAAGATCGCGGTAACGGTAACTATTTTCGACGCTCAGCAGAAGAACCAGAATTTCGGTCAGGTGTCCAACTCCTATGTAAGAGTGGTCAAGGTCGATAATCCCGATGACTTGAACGGCGAGGAGGTCATTCATTTTGATCTTGTCGAGGAGTTCTCTATCGAGACGGCGTTGGTAGTATGCGAGATATACCGCTACAACGGCGACTGGAAGTTCAATGCTGTCGCCGCGGGCTACCAGGGCGGTCTGGAGGCTCTTTGCAGGAGCTACGGCGTTAACGTATAAGTTTACGGCAAAATTGCACAATATGCTCCGAGCAACGCAATAGTTAAGGAGCAAAAGCAACGCTTAAAAAGGTGCAACGTACCGACCACGCATAAAATTTCCCGCAAGCCGCCGATGAAGCGCAGCGGAACGAAGTGGAGCGGAGCTTTATCGGCGGGCTAGTTCCAACGACGCTTTGCGTCGTTGGAACGGTGCGGGAAATTTTTTTCAAATAAGGGGAAACAATGGCGGACAATATAAATGACATAATCCTGAGAACGCCCCACGGCGGCACGGCGATGCTGCCCTCGGGGGAGTTTGAGGGGCCCGTATACATTACAAAGCCTATTCGCCTTGTCGGAAAGGATACCACCATATGGGCAAAGCGCGGCAGCGTGATAGAGGTGACCGCGCAGGGCGCGGCTATCGAGGAGCTGCGGGTGGAGCTTACGGAGGGAGACGTGCGCGATACGGCTATTGTGGCGAATTACCCCGTTTTTGTGAATAATGTGGAGGTTCAGGGCGGCGTAAAGGGCTTCGGCGCGGAGGACGGTTATTTTGACGTGCCGAGAACTATCGAGCTAGGCGCTCTCGCGCCCGATACCGAAAACAGCTTTTCCATGACGGTGAACGTGCCCGCGCCGACGGAGATCGTATGCGGGACTTCGGGAGTTACTATCTCGCCGAAACAGCTTTCCGCGGGGAGAAACGAGGTAAATATCTCGGTCAGGGGTATCAGCGATCACACCGTGCTTTATTCGGAGCTGCTGTTCAAGTCGCAGTTCACGCGGCGGGTGTATCTTATGGGAAGAGCGGACGGCAATATTCCCGCGGTAAACGGAAAATGCGTATACACCGCGCCGGAAAGAGACCTTTCCGCGGAAGCGCCCCCGAATGCCGCTCCCGAACCGACGGCGGCAACGGACGTGATCTCGGTGACCTCCCCTGCTCCGCTTTACGATATGCCGCTTCTGGATATGAGAATGGGGCAGCGTATTTCGCTTTATCAGTACATCGGCACAAAATGCGGGATATACTTTTCCTGCATAAAGCCGGATAACATAGATATCGACCCCTATGTGTTCATGCTTGACAGCAACGAGCGCTCCTTCGGGGACAGCGGTCTGATCTTCTTCGGAAACGAGAACAGCGAACGCGGCGAGGTGAAATATTTTCCCGCGGACGGTCATGTGGAGATAGATTTCGACAAGGCGGACTACCGCGTGCAGAAGATCACTCTCGCCTACTCGATATACGCGGGAAACTACTCGAACAACTTCAGCCTGGTAAGAGCGCCGAAAATATCCATTGTGGCTAACGGCGCGGAGCGGATATCCTTTACCATGGACAGACTTACCGACGAAACGACGGCGGTCGCGCTGGAGTTTTATATGTATAAGGGCGAATGGAAGCTGTCGGCGGTAGGCGCGGGTTACCGCAACGGAATGGCTAAGCTGTGCAACAGGTACGGCATTGAGGTCGAGGAATAACGGGAGCTATGTGGCGGTTCCCGACATAAAAACAAAGGTTAATGATCTTCCCGAGGGGGGGAGTTTTAAAAAATGTCAACACAAGAGTTTGCGAGATATGTCGGGTATGACAACGCCGACGTTTTTCGCGGCTTTTTGATAAATAATTTCATTTCCGCGCAGAAGGGCGGGCTGTTCTTCAAGGATAAGCTCCCCGCGGCGACTACCGATGAGATATCGCGCGCCGCCCCCTATGTGGCGGAGAACTTTGAGGACGCTGCGGCTATTAAAAGGGGACTTGACGCATGGCCGGGCGCAGGCAGGCCGACCGCGGACAGCGAGGCAATTTCACAAGTATTCGCGCAGGCGGTAGCCGACTGCGGGATAAACAAGAAAAACACCTGCTTTGTGGAAATGTGCTGGCTGATGAAATATCTTTCCGCCAAGCCGCAATGCCTGTTTTATATAGGAGCGGCGGGGCTCAAGGAGCTGTACTTTATGTACATGATGAGCCTTGCGGGAGTTAAAGTCACGCTTGTTAGCTACGGGCTGGACAAGGATTTCGAGAGCTTTGCGTACAAGGACAGGGTAACGGTCCACACGGGAAAAATATCCTCGCCGATACAGATCGACTTCGGCTCGCTGGACCTATCAAAAGAGGCGATGCTTGCGGAGATGAGGTCGGCGGGCGAGCGGGTCGGCGGAAAGGTAAAGCGCCTTGATACCACCGCGGCGGGTATGTTTGAGGATATACTTAAGGATAGGAAAACGCGCGTCATCAAAAACGGCGGGGTTTACACCGAGGACGGGGATATTCCCGTATACTGCGCGGCGCTTATCGGCTACAACGACGAAACGGTGTATACAAATATGCTGGTGCAGTTCAAGGAGAAATTCGCGGGGATAAAGAAGCAGCTTATTTTTATTGAGAAGCCGCTCACAAATCCCACCGCCGAAGAAGCGAGATCCCTCGGCGGCATTTCCCGCAACAGTACGGCGGAGATGATAGATTCCCTGGCGCTGCTCATAAAGCTCAACGGCGACGCGACACGCACCGCACTCGCGCAGAACGCTCTGCGGGAGCTGCTGAACACCCTCAACAACGGCAACCAGACCGTGGTGCTCAACTACGGCAATAAGATCATCACCTGGCTTTACCGCTGCACGCAGGCGCGGAAATACGCGGTGCAGTACGAGGATATTCCGGTCATTCTTTATTATGGGGATATCTCTCAGTCGGAGCTGTATTTTCTTAATTTTATGTCAAAATGCGGATTCGACGTGGTTTATATCACCCCGAACAAGAAAATGCTGGATATGACGGTGGACAAAAATCTTGAAAACCGCATGCAGATATTCCGGCTTCCCGAGTCCAGGGAGAGCGGCAGCTACCCCGACAAGCCGGTCAAAATGAAGATGGCGACCGTCGCATATTCGGCGGAGCGGGAGCTTGACACAATGCTCTACGGCGGCGACGCGGGAGTTTTCAGAAGCTTTCAGTTCCCCAACAGCCAATCTCTCACGCTTAAGACCACCTATGAGGAGATCGGCATTCTCTGGCGGCAGGACGCGAAGTTCCGCACGGGCTTCTCCACCTCGGGGAATCTGGTCATAGTTCCCAACATATTCGCCAAGATTAGCGGCGTGACCGACGGCAAGCTCGGGGAATACTGGGAGGAAATACGCTCGCGGCTCACTCCCGACACTATCCTTTATGTCAAGAAGCAGGGGAAAACCATGGATGGCGATCTTGATCTCTCCGTATACCGCAGCTTTTACCGCAACGGAAAGATCGACACGGAAAAGCTGAAATCCAGCACGCTCAACAAATACAGCTATCTCCCCGACAGGCTTCAGGATATGCTGTTGTACAAGATACAGGAGACCATCGACAGCGGATTTCTTAAGCTGGAGCGGGATTATCTGATGTGCAGCGTTATCCACTACGGGCTGAGTCTTGACAAGGAGTTCCTGAAGCTGCTCCAGCATTTCGATTTCACGCGGCAGATACCAAAGCTGGTCATCATAGACGCGGTCGAGGATACGTTCACCGAGGAGGAGTGCATACGGATAGTACTGTGCAACCTTATCGGCTTTGATGTGCTTGTTTACACTCCCACGGGGTACAAGAACCTTGAGACCTTTATAAAAGGGGACGCGTTCGAGGAGCACATCATGAACGAGTTTATGTACAATATGGAGGTTCCGAAATTCAAAATACCCTCCGAGGAAAGAAACGGCGGCTTTTTCGGAAAGCTGTTCGGGAAACATTGATTTAAGAGTCTGTTTAGTGTCTCGACGTGCGCGGATCGCGCAGCAGATTTTTCGTCAGACAACGGCGATTTTTCGCCGAAATACTGTCTGTATTTCAAGAAAAATCGCCTAAGTATGGCGAAAAAGATGCAAGCGAGATGCGTACGGCGAGATACTAAACAGGCGCTATGGACAAAGCGCGGCTTTGTCCGGGAAGGAAAAGATTATGGGATTACAGTTTACTCCGGGCGCACAGCAGATGCAGCCGGCAACGGAGATCGAGGCTACCGCGACGGTAGC
>CAZKJC010000048.1:4045-12320 GCA_964552995.1 uncultured Ruminococcus sp. | reverse complement strand
AATAGCGGAATCAACGCTCCTTATACCCTCGGATATCTCCTCAACGGCTGCCGCCTGCGTGTCGGAGGCTTCGGCGATCTCATTCATCGCCGCGGATACCTCAGCCACGCCGCTGACGATACCATCAAGGGAAGCCGCCGTCTTGCGTGCCAGCTCTACGCCCTTGTTCACCAACGAAATGGATCTGTTGATAAGGTCGCCCGACTGCTGTGTCGCCTCCGAGGATTTCGTGGCGAGATTCGCTACCTCGTTCGCGACTACCGCAAAGCCCTTGCCTGCCTCCCCCGCTCTTGCGGCTTCGATCGAGGCATTGATCGCGAGTATGTTTGTCTGGAAGGAAATATCGCTGATAACATTGATGATATTTCCGATCTCTCTGGAGGATTGCTCTATCTCGGATATAGCCTGCATAAGATCGTCCATGCACTGCTGGCTGTCCTGCGCCTTGTCGTTCGTTGCCTGCGATGATTCCAGCGCTTTCTTGACATTATTGTTATTTTGCTCCGTTTTTACGGCGATATCGGAAACCGTGTTGGTTATCCTGTCGACGTCCGCCGCCTGCTGAATCGCTCCCTGCGAAAGGTTTGCAGAGCCGTCCGCAAGCTGTGCCGCGCCGTCCTTTACCTCAGCGGCGGAGGTGCCGACCTCGTTCATCGTGCGGTTCAGAGAATCCAGTATCATATTCATCGAGTTCTTGATATCCAGGAACTCGCCGCGGAAATCCGCCGTGGGAGTTACCGTGAGATCACCGTCGGAGATCGCCGACAGTACGAAATGAATGTCGCGTATATAGCCGCTGATAGCGGTTATCATATCTCCCATGGATTCTGTCATTTGCTGTATCTCGTCATTGGTATTGCATATAGGCGCGGGAGCGGAAACGTTGCCCTGCGCGAAAAGCTGGAGCCTGTTGGAGGATTCGGTGATAGGAGCGCATATCTTCCTTACCGTTCCGGTTATCAACGGGATAATGATCAGCATACTGATCAACAGGATCGCCGCGGAAATTATCGCTGTGCGCACTATGGTCGCGATAATGGAATCGGTGGGAGTTCCGACTATGATCGTCCAGCCCTCATCGGAGGCTATCGGAACATAACCGTAAATATATTCCTTGCCGTTCAGCTTTCCTTTTATCGTTCCGTTTTCGCCGGACATAAACCGATTAAGCATTCCCGACAGCGCTCTGAATTTTTCGTTCGTGCCCGCAGCGGAAAGCTCCGTCATAAGCGGAAGCTTTTCTTCGCTGCTGGTAGAGATTATCTGTCCGTTTTTATCAATAATGAAGCAGATCGAGCCGTCGCCGTCGTCAACGTCATAAATGACATCGTTAAAAACGTCAACGTTCATTCCGCCGTACGCGAGATAATCCCTGCCGTCGGAATTGAAGTACTGCCCCATCATTATAGTAATTGAATTATCGGTAAGCCTTACCACGGGGCTGGATATGTAATTCGATCTGTTTCTCATGGAGTACTGAAAATATTCCCGCGAGGAAATATCCGTATTATTATAAGTAGTTCCGTCGGCATAGGAAATTGAAAAATCATTGAACATCGTCATACCGGCAGCCTTCTCAAGAATAGCCTTGCGATCCTCTATCGGCAGGCTCTCGTTGACAATATCGGGCTCCATTACAATTATATTAAAGGATTCCTCCAGCCTTGCAATACGGTTTTCAACTGCCGTTCCGTATGAGGAGGAAAGCGACAGCACCTCCTCGGAAAATTCTCCGGAAAGAATAACATATGATTGAACCGTCGAATAGACCGCCAGAATAACTCCCAAAATCACGACCGGTATCACCGACATCAGCGTGATCTTTTTTGCAAATCCTCTCCTTTGTTTTGTTCCGTTCTGAATTCCCAATTACATCGCGTCCTTTCAAGACAATTTTACTTCTCTCTAGTATATGAAACGATCGTTCCCCATTAGAAAGTATTACATTAAAAGTATAGCACGAAAAGCATAAAATTTCAAGTATTTAACAAAAATTTTATAAATGGCGTTTTCCGAAAAAAGGTCGCTCTCAGTTCAAGAGCGACCTTAGGCTGTATATAAAGTGTTGATAATAAGCAAATGCGTGGGCTCTATGCCGCTATGCTTTAAAGAAGCAATCCCTCGGGAAGCACTGCCGTGACCTCTCCGCTGTCGTCCACCTCAAAGCAGTCCACCGTGATCCCCTTATGCAGATACGGCATAAAGAAAGTATCAATTTCGCTGCTGCTATACTGCACCGATCTTTCCGCAATACCAAAGCATTTGAATTTATGCGCGAACATTGCGGGAGATATACTGATATTTTCCAGTTCCTCCTCGTCCTGCAATACCACAAAATGATAGCCCGACCGAGAACCCCTTTCGATGATAAGCGGCAGATTTCTCAAAGCCTGCTGACCGACCTCTCCGAGAGTCGTCATTTCGGAAACAAGCTCGGAGATACCGAAGATCACAAAAAATCTGTTGTCGGATCTGTCTTCGGCAACCGCTGCCGCAATGCTGTTTATCCTTTCACAGACCTTATCTGTTCCCTCGCTTATCATCTCCGCGTCCGAAGGAGTGTTCTCGCTCAGATATCCGTACAGACCGTTTCTTTCGTTGGTGATGATCTCAAAGGGTATTCCCTGCATGGTAAGCGACGAGGTTATTGACAGCAGGACAAGCGCCGCGTAGGCTTTGTCCTCTGCCGATGCGGAAACAAGAATATTCTGCGCGAATCCGGTATATACCGCCGCGGCAGACATCGGGCTGATGTCATAGGGCTCTCCCATAAACAAAAGCGTATCGTCCACGGCTTTTTGAGATATCCTGTCCTCAAAATCCGCGCGGCAGCTCTCAAATGAGCGGAACACACCCTTATCCGCGATAATAGTTTTCTTATCGAGATAGACCGTATTATCGTCAGGGGCATAGCTGTCCGACGCGGTAAGATTTTCCCAGATCGGCTCGGAACCCTCGCCAAGCTGTACGCTTACCTCGCGTTTTCCCGATGTCACGATCTTCGCGGTACTGCCCGCGGAGGTTATGAACACGCAGTTCTCGGCGCTGCATTCCTCCGGCTCGTAGCTGTCGGCAAACACGAAGCGTACTCCGTAATCTCTGCCCCTGTCCGCGATATCCGCGAGCCTGTCGGCAAAGCCGCCGTAAGCGAACTGACGATCAGCGCCCGAAAAACCGTTCACAACAACAAGCAGCTCCGGCATATAAACGTCGGCGGGTATCTCGGAGAAATCCTCCCACCTGCCGCGGAACAGGTTCACCCTTTTTCTTATGACCTCCTCCAGCCTGTCCGTGATCGCGTAAGCGGTTACGGAATTATCGTCAAGAACGAGATATCTCACATGGGGAGGCGTGTTTTTCGCGTATTTCAAAAGCGCCGTTTCGGTCAGATCAATAAGCCACAGCTCGGTATCATCCGGGTGAACAGCCGATGTGATCCCGTCGATAAGGCTTCGCAGTATCTTTCCGCGCTCCCTGGATTTTGCGGTAATGTATATGGGGCTGTCCCCGAAGCTAAGCTCAAAGGCGTTATCCCTGCCAAAGGGGATCGATATTCCTCGAACGCCCTTGCAATATGTATCAGAATCTTCGGCTTCGGTCGCCGTATCCTCAGCAGCTTCCTCTGTTGCGGCGGGGATATCCGTATCCACAACAGCCGTTTCTTCCTCGGGAGCTTCCTCAATATCGGGTTCCTCCGCGGTTTCCTCAACAGACTCGTCCGCGGGGAGCTCATCAGCAGCTTTCGTCTCGGGAACCGACTCTTCCTTTATATCTTCAATGACATTGACCGGCTCTTCCTTCACGGGCTCAGGAACCTCGGCAACAGGCTCCTCGTGAACCGTAACAGGCTGAACCTCGGCGATATTCGCTTCGGGCGCGTGGACCTCGGAGACCGGCTTCGGCTCAGCGACCCTGCGCTGCTCAACATAGGTGCGCCTTAACTCATCGGGAATGCTTGCGGGCGCGGAATACCACAAAATACCCTCACGGGTAGATTCCAGATAAAATCCGCCGTTTCTGCTTCTGATGGTTATCGCGGCGGCACGGACCGCCTTTTCCGCCTCCCTCACGTCAGAGTCCGCCTTATGCGTGAGCACCGCGCAGACGCCGTAGCTCTCCGCGTTTTCGCACAAAGTCTTTATTTTATCCGCCATATCTGCGTCATAGGCTTCGGGAAAGCTCCTGAAAACCATAACGCGCCTTATTCTGCCCGCCTTGGGCGCGGCGGAGAGCTCGCTCATTATCGCATTAAGCTCCCGCTCGGCTGCCGCTTTTGAGTCCGGCAAGGTTATAAAGGCGTTAGCGCCCTTTGAGAGCGCCCCGATATGTCCCAGACCCTCCGCGTCATATTTTATCGGGTCAAGGAAAAACATACCATCGAGATTTCCGCCGAAATACTTCACCGCATTGAGCAGAAAACGCTGAATACCACCCATCATATAGGACTCGTTGCGCTCGTCGAAATCAACGTAGAGCACGCTTCCCTTATCAATGGGGAGAGAAAACGGCGCGTTGATGGTCTTTGAAGCGGAATTGAAAATACCCTCCGTGTTGATGGACAGCTCCTGCTCCAGCTCCTCGGGAACAGGCAGCCTTACACGCCGCTGACCCAGACTTATCTCGCTGATCTCCGAAAGCTGTGCCGTACCCGAGCTGTTGAAAGCGAAAGCGTCGTTTGAAAGGTTCTTCAGATAGACCTTAAGCTCCTCGGAATTGATAAACGTCCTGAACGACTCGATATGTCTGGAACGCTTTTCGTTGAGCTTATCCATGGTGGAATCGTACAGTCTTTTCGCCTGAACCTTGCTGCCGTTTATGAGATTGCGAACACGCTCTATCTCCTGCTGGAAAAGCAGCTTTTGCCCCGAAGCCTTTGTGTAAAGCGTTTCGGCGTTGGGATCGTTTCTGGATTCCAGGGCGATCTTCTGCCGAAGGCTCTCCAAAGCGCCCTCGGAGGTCTCGAAGGGTGCGGAAGCCTCCTCAAGATCGGTGGCGTGCTCCCTCGCGTACTGCATGAGAGCGTCCATACCGTTTACTTTTTTAAGTATCTCACCCGTTTTTTCATCAAGGTCGGCGTCGCTGGAAATGCAGTAATCCTCATACTCTTTGCGAGCCTCCGCGGATTCATCGGTTATTTTTTTATTCTCCTCGCCAAAAGAGAAAAATCTTTCCAGTACATTATTCACCACTTTTTCTGACATTTCCATTCTCCTTAAGTATAATGCACAAGCCGATGACATTCATCGACAGTCATGCATTTTATTTTCAGCTTACAATGTAATTATACCAAAACAAAATTAAAGTGTCAATAGAATTTATTGCTTTTTCACAATTTTTTTCAAAAGCGACTTAATATTATGTTAAAATTATTAGGTCACAGTAAAATCGCGCCCCAACGGAGCGCGGCAGAGTATATAAAAAGTTATCGCCACGCAATGTTGAGGCAGGAAATTTTTCGCGAGAGCCTGACGCGGTTCGCTCCGCGTAGCGGAGTGAGCCGTGGCAGGCGGGTCGCGGAAAATTTCAAATTTAAATAAATTTGCCTAGATCAACACTTTATATAAAAACTGTCGCGCCCCAACGGAGCGCGGTAAAAATCATTCCTCAATGAAAAGCTGAACCCAATAAGCGCCGTAGCTGTCGTCGCTGTACACAAAGCCTACTCCGAGCTTCTCAAAGCAAGGCTTAAGAATATTCGCGCGATGTCCGTCGGAGCTCATCCATGCCTTGACAACATCTTCCGGAGTGGAATACCCCGCAGCGGCGTTCTCTCCCGCCGTGCTGTAATTTATCCCGTACTCCTTGAATACCGTAAAACAGCTCTGACCGTCGGGGCGGGTATGCCCGAAAAGCTCGATCTGCTCTTCGGCGCGCACTCTTGCCGCTTCGGAAAGCTTGCTGTCCAGAACCAGCGGAGAAAGCCCCTCATCTGCGCGCTCCACATTCACCAATCTGAGGACCTCCGCTATGTACTCATCCGCGGAAACAGGCTCGTCGACCGCCGCCGCTACCGTTGCGGTAGTTGTCGCGGCTTTGGTGCCTGCCGTGGTTTCGTGAGCCGTCGCGGGATTTATCGGATTGGTCGACGGCGCGTGAGTCTGTGGAGTTGTTGGCGGAGTTGACTGTGTTGATGGCGCAGACGGCGCAGCGGGTGTGGACGGAGTTGTTTGCGGAGCAGGCGCAGATGGCGTTGTTGACGGCGCGGAGGTAGTCGTCCGCGGTGCGGGTGTAGATTGCGGTTTTTGCGTGGTCTGCGGTTCGGGAGTGGTTTGCGGTGTCGTAGCGGAACTTGCGGGAGGAGTTGCCGAGGTTTCCGGAGATTTTGATGTTGGTGCTGCGGGCGTTGATGTCACGGAATATTCCGGCATTGATACGGCGTCCGACGATTCGGAAACTTCCGCCGTTATTTCGGAATAGTATGTATCAGGCTCTCCGTGATCCGACCAAGCTTCACGATCCGTGCGCTCCGCGACAAATACCCCGTAATACTCCGACCGCGCCGCGCAGCCTGTCAGCGCAACAGAACCTGCCGCTGCCGCAATCAGAACGATTTTTTTGATATCCATGGTTTACCTCCGCAATATCTGCCCAAAGCTATACTTTGATTATATAATATTTTAAGTTAGATGTCAATAGAAAATTATCCCACCGCCGTTTTTCTTATATAGTAACTACTAACGCTCGTTGATATTGTGCAATTTCACAAGCAAAAGCGCGGTCATTTCCAACCGCGCTTGTTCTAATTCTCAAAATATCCGCTGTCAAGATCCGAGTAGGTGCTCGGTCCCACGGTAACGGGAAATCTTCCCGTGCGCTCGATGGTCTGTCCGTTCAGCATTCCGATATGCAGGGAGATGTGGCGAAACTGCTTGAGCACAAGCTCCAGCCGAGTGTAACAGCATTTTTCGGGGCAAGTATTCAAGTCCTCGTCGGTCAGCCCGTCGAGGTACCTCATTGTCTTTTCACGGACCGTCCGTAAATATTCCAGAAGCTGCTCGTCGGAAAATTCGACGGAGCAGGGATTGTCCGGATCATCCATGCCGTCCTCGTGAAAAGGCGGCTCGTCAAAAACAAAGGGATTAAAATACCATTTATCCGCGGAATGAATGGTGTGATAGACATATCTCCACGCAGGAGTGCCGCACACAAGCGCGTTTCTGTCATAGGTATGTATCGCTGTCTCCAGATTTACGAAATTAGCGTCCGTTTCCCGCTTGATCATTTCACAAACACTCATGCCGACTCCTTATCCGCAGTCCCAGGTGTACAGAACGTGTGAGAAATCCCGCTTTTCTAAATCCTCCGAGCTTATGAAGAAATTCCCAACGCCGCTGTCGCCCCACATTATCTCGTCCTCAAATTTTCCGTTCGCGGGCATCTCGCTGTCAAGCTGAAAAAGCAGTATATCGCATTTTGCGTAGTTATCATTGTAACCGCGCGGGTCCTCCTGCATGAAGAACGGAAAACCGCCAATACACGTTCCCAATTTACTGCGCACCGCATGAATAGCCTCATAAAGCGGTCTGTCGACCTGGGCGACCCCTTCTTCACCTTTCATTCCATACATACCGACGATATTCCCGCCGAAAAGCTCATTGTACGCCTCCGCGACAACACTATCAATGCGATAGTCCGCGGTCGATATGGGTACAAGCTGCACCTCCCCCGACGTCAGCAGAAATTCTCCCGAAAAGGGATAATATTCCTCATCGGTGCCAAACTCCGGCATATCCGCTTCGGAGAACAATTTAGACATATCCTCAATAACATTTTCGTGATAGATCACGCGGAAGCCGTTCTGATCAAAATAATCATCAAAATCTATCCCGTAAACGTCGTCGCCGTCGCAGCCCGCAAAGAACTGCAAAATTCCCTTTTCGGGGAATCCCTCCGGCCGCGGCAGCTTTTCAAAATTAAGCTGAGCAAGCAGCTTGAGCGGTCTGCCCGCAAAATTTCCCTCCGACACCCTGGGGTACTCCATATCCTTTGGCAGATAGGGAACTCCGCCCAGCTTGCTGTCGAAAACCGAAATATTCTCCGCGCGCACGGGCTTTAACGACAGCCGCGGTTTCGGCGGACACTTTTCGTCGACCCTCTTTAACAGCAGCGCCAGCTTGTCCAGTGTTTCCCTGCCGAACTCCTTTTTGCTCTTTGCCATCGCCTGCGCGATCTCTTCCTCAACATTATGCACCATAAGACTCCTTATTTCAAAAAATTTTTCGCACCGCGCCGAACAAGTCGGCGCTAGCCCGCCGCAGAAACTCCGCTTCGCTCC
>CAZKJC010000048.1:0-4035 GCA_964552995.1 uncultured Ruminococcus sp. | reverse complement strand
GGGCGCTCACTTTATGTCTGCTTAAAGCCCCTTTGACTGTACGATTATTTTGTTACTTCGTACCGAAAAGCCTGTCGCCGCCGTCGCCGATACCGGGAATGATATACAGTTCCTCATTCAGCCCGTCGTCCACCGCGCCGCACACTATATCCACATCGGGGTGAGCGTCCTGAAGCGCCTTGATACCCTCGGGGCAGGTAAGCACGCACATAAACTTGACGGATTTCGCGCCCGCTTTCTTTACGATATCCACAGCCTTGACTGCCGAAACTCCCGTCGCGAGCATAAGGTCGAGGATAATGACCTCGCGGTTGGCGATATCGAATGGCAGCTTGCAGTAATACTCCGCCGCGGAATTGCTGTTTGCCTTGTCGCGGTAAATTCCCACATGTCCCACCTTAGCCGCGGGAACGAGCGCCAGCGCGCCGTCCACCATACCCAGCCCCGCTCTCATTATCGGCACGAACGCCACCTTTCTGCCGCTGATGACCTTTGCGGAGGCCAGCGCCAGCGGCGTTTCGATCTGCACCTCTTTCAAAGGCAGATCGCGGGTAGCCTCATAGCATATAAACATGGAAATTTCCGACACAAGCTCCCTGAACTCCTTAGAGCCCGTATTTTTATCGCGCAGCAGCGAGATTTTGTGCTGGACCAGCGGGTGGTCGCATATATGCAGATCGCTCATAGATATTTGTCCTCCAGTGCCTTTATTTTCTCGACGCGGCGCGCGTGTCTGCCGCCCTCAAATTCCGTTTCAAGGAAAACGTCGGTGATCTCGCAGGCAAGCCCCGAGCCCATCACCCGTCCGCCCATACAAAGCACGTTCGCGTCGTTATGAAGCCGTGTGTATTTCGCGGAATACCAGTCGCCGCACAGCGCCGCGCGTATTCCCTTGATTTTATTCGCGGACATTGAGATACCGACCCCCGTGCCGCAGATAAGTATCGCCCTGTCGCACTCGCCGCCCGTTACCTTTAGGCAGACCGTTTCGGCGATATCGGGGTAGTCCACCGTTTCACCGTTGCAGCCACAGTCGATATACTCCAAGCCCTTTTCCTCCAGGTGCTTGATTATCTCGCACTTCAGATCATATCCCGCTCTGTCCGAGCCAATTGCTATCATCTTTATTTCTCCTTTATTTTAATTTGAAATTTTCCGCGACCCGCCCGCAAAAACTCCGCTTCGCTCCGTTTTCGCAGGCTCTCGCGAAAAATTTCCTGCGTGGGCTTTGTGTTGCTTTATGCGAGCGTTGCTTTGCTGCGGCAGCATTATTGCGCTTCCGAGCCCTTTTCCCGTGCCAGCCGCTCACGCTCCGCCTGAGGAAGTCTGAGATAGGTCGGCATAAGCGCGGCTGCGTCAACGGGTTCTTTCCCCGCCGCCGCCAGACACACCCCGCTTCCCCGCTGATATCGCAGCGGGTACGGAGCAAGCTCATATTTATGCTCCGTAAACTTATCCATTAGCTCCGCGCCGTCTCCCGCGAAAACTATCTTCCCGTCAAGCTCCGAAAGCTCCCTTGACAGCTCCTCCGCGCGTATCGCCCTGTCCTCGCAAAGTCGGGAAACGGTATCCCCCTCCGCTTTGAACAGCGCGTTGTATACCTGTCCGCAGCGTGCGTCCATGCAGGCGCACACCACGTAGTCAAGTCCGACAAAATTATAGGCGACAGCCTCTAAGGTCGACACGGCGATACAAGGCTTTTTCGCGCCCACAGCCATGCCCTTTACCGCGGCAATGCCTATCCTCAGCCCCGTAAAGGAGCCGGGCCCCGCCGTGACGGCTATGCTGTCCACGTCCGCAAGAGCTACCCCCGCGTTTTTCAGCATGCTCTCCACCATCGGCAGCATTGTTTCGGAGTGAGTGTGACCGTTATTCAGAAACTGCTCCGCGATTATTTTGCTGTCATACAGCGCACAGCCCGCGGTCACCGCGGAGGAATCTATTCCCAGTATCATTGCAGCCTCCTACTCCCCGAAAACTCCGCCCGTAACGGTGATCTTCCTTTCGTTTTCGGACAGCTTTTCAATATTTATCCTTATGACCCCGCCAAGCTCGCTTTCCAGCCCCTCGACGTTCTCGCTCCATTCCGCCGCTATGATACCGCCGCGGTCGAGGTAGTCGAAAAATCCCACCGCGTATAGGTCGTCGTAGCCGTTTATACGGTAAAGGTCGAAATGGAACAGCGGTATCCGCCCATTGTATTCGTGAACCAGCGCAAAGGTGGGGCTGGTGACCTCGTCGTCCACTTCAAGGCATCGCGCGATACCCTTGGTGAACGCGGTCTTTCCCGCGCCCATCTCGCCGCCGTACAGGATAACGTCGCCCGCTTTAAGGCTCTTTGCGAGCTCCGCGGCGGCGGCGAGGGTCTCCTCCTCGCTTTTGGTAATAAATTTTCTCATCAGAACAGTCCCGTAATAACGCCCTTGTCGTCCACGTCAATATTATTCGCCGCGGGAACCTTGGGCAGCCCGGGCATGGTCATTATATCTCCCGTATAAACCACGACAAAGCCCGCTCCGCTGCTCGCCCTGACGTCGCTTACGGTGATATTGAACCCCTCGGGCTTGCCGAGCTTTGTGGGATCGTCGGACAGCGAGTACTGCGTTTTCGCCACGCATACGGGAACCTTGTCAAGACCCAGGCTCTCTATCTCCTTAAGAGCCTTTTCCGCCTTGGCGGTAAATACTACGCCGTCGGCGCGGTATATCTCCTTAGCAATAATATTCAGCTTCTCCTTTACGGAAAGCTCCGTATCGTAAAGCGGCTTGAAATCGCTCCTTTCGTTTTCAACGGTCTCAATTACCGCCTTAGCCAGGTCAAGCGCGCCCTCGCCGCCCTTTAGGAACACGTCCGAGAAAGCCGCCTTTACGCCCTTGCTCTCGCAGAACTCTCTTACGACCGCTATCTCCGCGTCGGTGTCCGCCGCGAAATGGTTGATAGCGACTACAACCGGCACACCGAATTTCTTCATATTCTCGATATGTACGCCGAGGTTCACAATTCCCTTTTTCAGAGCCTCCACGTTCTCCGCGGACAGCTCCGCCTTGGGTATACCGCCGTTGTATTTCAGTGCGCGTATCGTCGCCACAACTACCACGCAGTCGGGCTTGAGTCCCGCAAAACGGCACTTGATATCAAAGAACTTCTCCGCGCCCAGGTCGGAGCCGAAGCCCGCCTCGGTGATGGTATAATCCGCCAGCTTGAGGGAGAGCTTTGTGGCTCTCACGCTGTTGCAGCCGTGGGCGATGTTCGCGAACGGACCGCCGTGGATTATCGCGGGATTATTTTCGAGCGTCTGCACCAGATTGGGGTTTATCGCGTCCTTAAGCAGCGCGGTCATTGCTCCCACCGCCTTAAGGTCGCGGGCGAATACGGGCGTATTATCATGAGTATAAGCCACAAGGATATTCCCCAGGCGCTTTTTCAGATCCGGCAGATCGGCAGCCAGACAAAGTATCGCCATGATCTCCGAAGCCACCGTTATCTGGAAATGATCCTCGCGGGGAACGCCGTCGATCTTTCCGCCCATACCCACAACGCAGTTGCGGAGAGCGCGGTCGTTCATATCAAGGCAGCGCTTGAAGAGTATTCTTCTGGTGTCTATCCTCAGCTCGTTACCCTGCTGTATATGATTGTCCAGCATAGCGCACAGCAGATTGTTCGCGGCGGTTATCGCGTGCATATCTCCCGTAAAGTGCAGATTTATGTCCTCCATAGGAACGACCTGCGCGTAACCTCCGCCTGCCGCTCCGCCCTTTATTCCGAACACGGGACCCAGCGACGGCTCACGCAGCGCCAGACAGGTGCGCTTTCCGAGCTTGTTCATTCCCTCAGCCAGACCGACCGACGTGGTAGTCTTGCCCTCGCCCGCCGGCGTGGGGTTGATGGCGGTCACCAGCACCAGCTTTCCGTCGGGATTAGCCGCCGCCCTGTCAATCAGCTTCTGCGACAGCTTTGCCTTGTAATGCCCGTAGGGCTCTATCTCCGCTTCCGCTATGTTCAGCTTTGCGGCTATCTCCTTGATCTCCAGCATTT
>CAZKJC010000047.1:0-12338 GCA_964552995.1 uncultured Ruminococcus sp. | reverse complement strand
AATTCCTTTCCGAATACGCGCTTAGCGTTTATTCTTTGAAATATTTTTTGAAAAGCCCTTTATTATTTGACCGATTTATGATATAATAAACACAAGATGCTTATATATCACGTCTCCGCGTGACCCGCGGAATATATTTCAAAAGCCTTACGGCTTATGAACTCGATTTTAAGGAGTGAACAAAGATGGCGCAGATACCGCAGATCAACAACCCCATAACCGCTAAGAACTACAATTACAGCCCGCGGCAGCAGGACGAGAACACCGAGCCCTTTGACGTTGTACGCCTTACCGGCGCGAGCGCGGCGGGCAATTCCGGCGACGCCGGCAAGCGCGGCAGACTGGAAATGGGCAACCGCGACCTTATCCCGCTTTCGGTGCAGATCGCCAAGGACCCCACCATGGCGGTGGAAACTCTTAAGGACCTGCTTAATGTGGAGGTTCTCAACCAGGCGCTCATTACGGGGCATACCGAGCTTTACGGCGACCTGGAGAATCTCGCCAGGGAGCTTTATGTTACCCCCGAGCAGCTTGTACAGGAGATACAGAATCAGGAGCAGCAGAACACCATGTTCAGCGGTCACGAGTTTTACGACGTTCTCCGCGAGGTAGCCCAGACCACCACCGATCCCGAGACCAAGGAGCTTATCGGAAATCTTCTGAAATCCCTCAACTTCGCCCAGAACAAGAGCGAGATACTCGGCGCGCTGCGCGCGAATATGAAATTCCTTTCGGATTACTACGCTCCCAACGAGAAGCTCTCCGCCAAGCTGATGAATCTTTCACAGCAGTGGGGCGCGCAGGACGCCGACAAATATTTCGACTACCTCAAGGGGGAAACGCTCAATATCCTAAAGGACGTGAGCGGCAGCCTGCTCAACGACGATAAGACCCAGATGCTCATTCCGCTGATTGTACATAACCTTTCGCGTTATAACAACAGCCCCTATATGTGCAAGGAGTACTTCAACCTGCTGCTTACCCAGATATCGTCGGGCACTCTCCGCGAATCGCTGAAAAATTCCTTCAACCGTCTTTTCTCCGCCATCTTCGACAAACAGCCCATGCAGGACCCGGGCGGTTCTCATGAGGTCCCCGCGCAGACCCAGAACGTTCAGCCGCAGCAGACCTTTCCTTTTGCGGAGGACGTTTCCGAGGACGCGTCGGAGATATATGATGATATGCCGGTGATAGGTCAGCCCGACCGCTCCGACAACGTTGACCCCGACGGCAGCGCCGGTACCCGGGAGAATATCGGGGAGGACGGCTACGAGCTTTCCGAGGAGGCTCTCACGGATAAGGACGTTCCCGCCGATACCCGTACAGATCAAACCGCTCGGCGCGAAGAACCCGACGCGGTATCCTATAAAAATCCCGAATCCGACATATCTCGGGATCAAGGGGGAAGCGGCGAAAATTTACGCGCAGATAACCCCATAGATAATTATACTACAAATCTTCAACAAAATCAACCACTTTCAGCTAATCAGAACGACAAAAATTTAAATTTTAGGGAAGTTGATGATGATATTCGGCAAAATGACGGAAATTCAGAGGAAAACTTTGTTGATAATCCCGAAGATGACCCCGATATTCTGACAGGTTACAGGAAAAATTTGTTTGAAAGCATGAGCGAGCGGGGGTATATGCAGCAGCTCAAGCAGAGCGGATATAATATCGAGCGGACGATGAACAACTATATCCGAGGAAAGATCAACGGAATGGACGCGGTAAGGAATCTGACAAAGGGATTGTTTATCAACGACAAGGGCGGCGAGAACACCGCTGAGCTGATGAATGACCTCTCCAAGATAAACACCATGCAGGAGCTTATCGACAAGCTGAACGAAATGCTGCGCTCAATGCCGGATATTCCCATAAGAGAGCGGCTTTACGGCTCGTTTGTGGATATTATTGACAGAATGTCGGTAAAGAATGAGCTTCCGCAGCACGGAGTGCGTCCTCCCGTAAGCTCCACGCTGGACAGCCTTACGGATTTTATCGAGGAGAACATCAACCACCCCGCACTGAAATCTCTTGACAGCTTCAACGCGTCAAATCTGCTGCAAAGCCTGCTGAACGCCCCGGGGGTGTTCACTCCGCTGGCGCACTATATACTGCCGCTGGACGTGGACGGCACAAAGGCGTTCGGTGAGCTGTGGGTGGATAATGATGAGAATAACCCCAACAATACTCCCTCAACGCAGCGCAACTATCATCTTTTCCTGACCTTTGACGTGGAGAGCATAGGGCGCTTTGAGCTGGATATGTATGCGCTCGGAGAGGACGTAAACATAGCCCTGCTGTATCCCAACAGGTTTGAGACTCAGATAGAGCCTATGAAGCAGAGGATAAACAAGATCATACGGAATATAGGCTACAACGCCAAGACGTTTGAGACAGCGCCGCTGAAAAAGCCGCATAATCTTCCCGATATATTCCCGAAGATACTGGACAGAAGAACGTCGCTGAACAAGCGCGTATAAGGAGGTAAGACATGAGTGAACAACAGAAGCTCCCGACGACCAACAAGCGCCTTTACGGGCAGAACGCGGCGGTAGCGCTGAAATACAATCCCGATGTGAATTACGCCCCCGTGGTGGTAGCCTCGGGGCTGGGCGAGCTGGCGCAGCGCATAGTGAATATCGCGGACGAGTCGGGCGTGCCGATATACCGCGACGACAGCGTGGCGGCTCTGCTGGTAATGCTGAACGCGGGCGAGACTATCCCCAAGGAGCTGTATCAGATAGTGGCGTCTATCTATGCGGAAGTGGTATATACCGCGAACGATATGCGCAAGCAGTAAATTTGCCTGGATCAACATAAAGCGGACGCAGCAAAGCAACGTCCGCGAAGAGCAACACAAAGACCACGCAGGAGAATTTCAAAAAGGTCGAGTTTGCCTTAATGGCAAACGATGACCGGTTCCCGCAATCGCCCGCAGGGAGCGAACGAAGTGAGCGACCGAGGAGCGCTTGCGGGAATTTTGAAATTCTTTTAAATCATTTGCTCCTCGTCAACATATCTTAAAAGCATAGGAGCTCAGATCAACATTCTATACGGGTCAGCGGAAGGGGAATAAAAATCACATGGACAGAAAAATTATTTATGATATCGGAGAGTTTATTTTTGTGAATCACGAGCCGCGGAAAGCGGATATAATGTTTTTGCCGGGCGGCTCCGATCCGCTGCCACCGGAACACGCCGCGGAGCTGTATCGTCAAGGCTTCGCGCCGCTTCTTATGCCCTCAGGCGGGGTGAGCGTAAAGCGGGGAAAGTGGTCAGGGGTTCAGCGCAAGGCGGATATTTATGCGGGGGATTACCACAGCGATTGCGAATTTTACACCGACGCGCTCAGAATTAACGGAGTTCCGCTCTCCGCGATAATTCCCGAGGATAAGTCGGGGCACACCCGCGACAACGCGTTTTTCTCGCGCAGGGTCGCCGACGAGCGCGGTCTGGAGATAAAGACAGCGATAATAGTATGCAAGTCCTTTCACGCGCGCAGATGTCTTATGCTGTATCAGCTCGCTTTTCCCGATACGGAGCTTATCGTCTGCCCCGTGGACGTTTACGGGATCACCCGCGACAACTGGCATACCACAAAGGCGGGAACGGAGCGCGTTTTCGGCGAGCTTGCGCGCTGCGGGAATCAGTTCGTCGGGGATATTATGGGGTATCTTGGGTTCGGGGAGCAATAAGCGGCTTCCTTGCGGATAATATTAGGTTTTGCGCAAATTATACTTAAGGCAACACCGCACAAAGACCGCGCTGCGCGCTTTGTACGGCACTTGCTTACATATTTTCCGTCATCTTGCACAAGTTCTCCTTGGCGGGCGTCAGCCCGCCGGCGTCAAACTTGTACAATCTGACGAAAAATCTGTCGGCGCAATTGCCGCACAATCTTTGTGCGGTATTGCCTTAAAAGTTATTGACAAGTTGATAACTTTTGAGTATAATATAGGTGAGCAAATGTATAAAATATACTTTTATAAAGACAAAAACGGCAGAGAACCGGTAAGGGAATACCTTAAGGAATTATCAGCGGCGAAAGATAAAGACAGCCGGATAAAGCTGGGGAAGATAGGCGATTATATTCAGGCATTAAGCGTATACGGTCTTAAGCTCCGCGAGCCTTACATAAAACATCTGGGCGGCGATATATGGGAATTAAGACCTATTCGTGACAGAATACTTTTTGTGGCATGGACGGACGGCGGCTTTGTACTGCTTCATCAATTTCTGAAGCAGACACAAAAAACTCCGAAGCGAGAAATTGAGAGGGCTAAGAGAGAGTTTGCCGATCTTATTGAAAGGGGAGTAAAATATGAGTAATAAAAATAACAGCGCTATCGGAAGCTCCTGGGAAGATGTGCGTAAGGAGCTTTTCACCCCCGAGGAGATCGCCGCGAGCGATTTAAGAGTGGCTCTTATCGGTGAGCTTTTGAAAGCCCGCAAGGAAAAGCGCATAAGCCAGAAGGAACTGGAAAGGCTCAGCGGAGTGAAACAGCCGATCATAGCCCGAATGGAAAGAGGACTGACCAGTCCACAGCTCGATACGGTTTTAAAGGTTTTGGCGCCGCTCGGAAAAACGCTTGCGATCGTTCCCATTAAAACAGACACGGAATAACATATCCGCTCCCCTGGGGGAGCGGACTTATTTATTGCTCACGTCTCTTATTGCTGCAAAGGAAATTATTCACCGGCTTTCCGATAAGCTTCATAAAGAGCTTGACCACCACCCCGACGCATAATGCGGCGATGATAGTACCCTCGCGCGTGCCGCGGATATCTCCGAAAAACAACAGCGAAAGCAGGACGGCTATCACCACGCAGGTTATATCGAAAACTATTTTCAGTATTCCGAAATCCTTATGTATAGTGTCGGAGATGGCTTTTACAAAAGCCTCGCCCGAATTCATTATAACGTTCGCGATGACCGAGAGCGTTATCCCGAAGCCGAGAACGACCGTTCCCGAGACTGTCAGCGCCAGCCGCAGCGGGTAAAAATCCCACTCAAAAAAGGACACGAGCCACATTCCGAGATCGGTGAACCAGCCGAACACAAAGGACAGCGGAATCTGCAAAAGCTGTATCCACTGGAATTTTTTCCTCAGAATAAGTATCTGCCCCAGAATAAGCGCGCAGTTCCAGATGATCAGCCAGCTACCCAGGGACAGCTCCGTGAATTTCATGCTGAGGATATTCGCGGTCGACGATATCGGAGATACCCCCAGATCGCCCTTTTTGGTCAGCGCTACGCCCAGCGCCGAGAAAAACAGGCTTATCACCGCCAGGGAGTAGCGCATAAAAAGCTCCTTGGGCGGCATTTTTCTCTTTTGTTCACACTCCGTTGACATAATAAATACCTTCTCAGTTTGTATATAAAGTGTTGATCCGAACCGTTTTTTAATTCGAAATTTTCCGCAGCCCGCGTCAAGCTCTCGCGAAAAATTTCCTGCCTCAACACTGCTTGCGTGCCGCTTGATCTTACAAAAGATCGGTTCCCTTAAGCGTGGTGCGAGTTACTTAATCGACTTGTCGGAAAGCCTTGGTATTTCCGATGCAAGCCATTCTCTTTTAAGTTTCTCCTTTTGATGTGATTTTCAGCTTTTTAAGCCGCCGTGAGGACATCCAAATCATAAACACCGCCATAGCTATTACTATTACGCAAACTCCCCCGCCCGTAAGCGCCGTCATAAGCCGGCGGAAATCCATATCATCGCCGAATTGCGCGAGCATTGCCGTTTCCAACGACAGTATAGACACCATTGCCGCAACGAGGTTTATCACCTTTGCCGCCGACAATAGCGGGCTTCCATGCTTTCTGAATTTGACAAGATTGATCACCGCGGTGATTATCGAGTAAAACGAATACGCCGCCATCGCGTATATAAGCAATCCCGGATAATCAAAGCCTTTGTTTTGATGTACCATAAATACCACGATCCCCGCAAGCACCTGGTTCATTACAAGCAGGGCTATCCCGCATAACCGGTAGCGCTTAAATTCGATTTCTATAGTCATCACGGAATTTTTATTTTTGTGAAGCAGAGCAAACCGCATTGCCGCAAGCAGAAAATAATAAGCGGCAAGCGAAATAAACCATACCGAATGGTAATATATTCCCGAAAACAGCTTTATCGCGATGTATAAAAAATTGATCAACACTCCGAAATACAGCGATAACTCGGTGCGAAAACGAATATCTCCGAAAAAACGTTCCCCAAATGAAGTACCGCGAAGCTTTTTTATAAGCGGAAGCTCGCTTGAACGCTTTTTAAGCTCCTTTGTAAACCTTATAAAACGCGGAAAACCTGTGACGGTTACTGTCAGCGCATACGCTGAGGAAAAGTAAGACAGATATTGCAGTGTGGGAATTTCGATATTAAAAATAGCGACCGCAAGCACAAGCCCGAAACCAAATAACTCAACAATCATTGTTGGTAGCGGCGGCAGGAAAAATATTCTGCGAATTATCTCTTTGAACCGTTTCGCTCGCTTTTCTCCTTGATCTGATCGTGAATATATTTCCCTTTCCGCCCCCTCTGCCGATGTATCAGCGCAATGTTGAGGCAACTTTTAACTGTTGTCGCGCCCCATAATGATCCCGCGCCCGTTAGTGCCGAAGTAGACCTGCCCGAACACGTTCATATCCGCCGCTAGGGTATCTCCGATAGCGCCGAATTCATGCTTGTCGTCGTTTATCCTGAGCCATGTTTCGCCGCCGTCGGTGGAGCGGTAAACTCCCACGAAATCGGTATCCTTAAGCATTCCGATAACATACATAGCGAGCGGAGCGCTGTCGCTCTCTGCCTTGCCGAAAGCAAGATTTGCCGCCGCGGGGAAAGCGGGGTATCTGTAAAAATCCTCATCAGCCGCGCCGTAGTTGCTCACGCGGTACAGTCCGCCGGCGTTGGAGGCGATGTAGACCGTTCCCGCGGTGTTGGGATCGGCTATTAGCTTGCCGGAGCTGGGGGTAAACTGATTGAGCGACTCAAAGCTTTCGCCGCGGTCGCGGGAAATATACAGCTTTTCGTTCGAGTAAACATAAAGCGCGTCGGGATCGCTGCTGTCACAGCATATGACGGGACCCGAAAAAGCCTTGTCAAGAGTAGTCCAGGTCTCGCCAAGGTCGTCGCTGCGGAAAATATGAGCGTCCTTGTCGGTAGCCCAGTAGATCGACGTTCCGTCCGCGTTCACCGCGACCTTGCCCGCCTGCCCCGTGCTGTCCTTGGGCTTGCTTGTTTTCCATGTCTCGCCGTAATCTGTGGATATTTCGATCTCGTTTTTGCTGCCGCTGCGCACAACTATATTTGGGCTTTGCCAAGCGAACGCAATAGAGGCAGCCGAGCTCATAGACCCGTTGTTGTTGAGCTTGTCGGGCACAACGTCCACGTCCTTGTGGGCAAATCCGTCGATGTCCCACAGCGCGGAGTAAAGCTGAACGTCTCCCGAGGGCGGAGCGGCAAGCGCGGAAACGTTGGTCTCCTCATAGCCCTTGCTCATAACCTTGAAGTTTACCGTCCCGCCGTTGTCCCAGTCAGCCAGATTGGTGGTGCGGAAGATAGTCGCGCCCGTGCCGTACATCATATCGCTGCCGTCAAAGGGATTTATCGCGATATCGCCCATCATCCAGCCCAGCTTGGCGTTAGCGCCGCCCCAGTCGAGCCAGGGCGTCTCGGAATAATCTATCGTGAACTTCCTGTCCTGACCGTCGCCGGTGAATATGCTGTCCCATGTAGCGCCGCCGTCAAGCGAGCGGAACAGGCAGTCGTTCTCGTTGGCTCCCCATTTTCCTATCGAGGAAACAGTCAGTATATCGGGGTTCTGCGGGTCGACCTCCACATCTCCCACACCGTTCGTAAGCGTATCGGGAGTAACGTCCTCCCATGTACCGTCGGCTATGGTGTACTTTTTCAGCGAACCGGAGGATACCTGGTAGGGACCCGCCGCTGCGCTGTTTACAAAATACATATGTCCGTTCCCGTCGGAAACCCCGTGGTAGGGTATTCCGGCGTTGGGCTGACCCTCCAGCAGCTCGAAGCTCGCACCGCCGTCCTTTGAGCGGAAATAGCGGGTATTTACGCTGTTGCCCGCGACTCCGACATACAGGTCGTTGTTCTCGTCAAAGGAGATAAAGGTAACGCCGAACGTGTAGCCGTCCTCCTGCCGCAGCTCGACCTCGGGCAGCGGCAGCTTTTCCCAGGTAGAGCCGTAGTCGGTGCTTTTCCAGAGAGTGCCGTTGCGCCCGCCCGCATAGAGGGTCTTGTTATCCTGCGGGTCAAGCTCCAGACGGTCGCAGAAGCGGTTCGGCTCGTTTCCGCCCGCGTCGAACTCCATCGGTATCTGCTCCCAGCTTTCGCCGTAGTCCGTGGAGCGCAGGATATAGGCGTTGCTTATATCAAGCCAGCCCTTGGTGTACATTCCCGCGAGAAGATAAACGCGGTTGGGCTCTACGGGGTCTGTTATAAGACCGTCCACGCCGTAAAAGCTGTATTCCTTGGTGCCGAATTCGTCCGTGAGAGGTATCCACGTCTGGGTTTCCTTATCAAGACGGTACGCGCCGCCGATATCCGTCCTGGCGTAGATCAGCCCCTCCTCTCCCGCGTTGTAGTATATCTCGGGAGTATAGCCGCCGCAGCCTATCGCCACGTTTCCCCAGGTATAGGGAACGTCGCCGCCTAAGTCCGCGGGTTCCGCGTTATCAATATTTTCCGAGCCCGAATTTTCGCCGCCGACGTTTATATCGGAGCTGTCGTCGGCAACGGAGCTTGAATTATCCTTGCAGCCCGTCAGCAGGACTGCCGCCGCAATTATGGCGGCGAGGGTTCTTTTTTTCATATCAGCTTCTCCTTAACAATAATATGGAATATTTCCGCTATACCTTATATTATAGCAGTAAAACGTTTACATTTTAAAGGGGATTTTTTAACAAATTTAGCGCGGTTTTTTTAGCTATTATAACAAGGAGCTGTAATGCGGTTAAGTTATGTTGATGAGAGGCTATAATGCTGTTAAGTTATGTTGACGAGGAGTAAATTATTTAAAAGAATTTCAAAATTCCCGCAAGCTATCCTCGGTCGCTTCGCTCCCTGCGGTATCTTGCGGGAACCGGGCAGCGTTTTGCCATTCGGCAAAACGCGCCACTTTTTGAAATTCTGATGCGGCGGGATTTTGCGGCTCGATTTTGAATGTCCCTTAATGCGTGGGTGGATTGTGGCTTGTATATGTGCGCCCCAAAATGTGTGGGCGTTATGTAGCTGACTTTTTATACAAGTTGGGCAGCCGTTTAAGACGGCTGCCCGCTTGTATTAAATTATCCGTGCGTTGAAAAGCTCTCTATTTTCCACATATTATCAACCAACCGCAGCGCCGCCGAGCAGAACAACTGCTGCTCATAACCCGTGTCAAATCCGTCAAAGCTTACGGTAAAGCTATCCGCTGTCTGTTCCTTTATCTCAAGCGTTGTGTCAATGTAATAATCTATCGCGCCCACCGCACCGTCCGTAACAAGTCTGTAAATTTTACCGTTCTCCTCCATAAAACTGTACTCAACCGCGTCAATGTAGCTTTCCAGTAGATCGCCCGTAAAACAGTTTTCAAGCTCGGAATATATCTCGTCAATTGAGGTGTATTCCGTTTCGACCTCATACCAGCTTTTCCAATCATCTTCTTCGGGTTCGCGGATAATCGGAGCTCCGTTTTCGTCGCGGGCGTCGGGAGTGCGGTCAATAAAATCGTCGATCCTTGTCATGCGCTCTACGCAGTCTTTCGTTATATCAACTATATCCTGTTGGTTCATTTCAATGTCGGAATTTCGGTCACTAGAAGCTTCCGAGTCCGTTTCGGCAGACTGTACGGTTTGCGGCAAGTTATCGGAAATGTCGGTCTCCCCGCCCTTTGAGCAGCCGGTCAGCATAAGCAGAGCTATCAATATAAATGTTGGCATACGTTTCATAATAAATTCTCCTTTGTATACTTTAAAATTGTCAATTTTGGGTTATACATTCGGCATTCCGATATTTTCCGCCGCCCTGCGCCAGAGGTTTTCGTCCGTTACGGGCAGACCGCTTTCGGCGGCGAGCCGCTGGACCTCATACAGGCAATTCACCGTATAATTCACGCCGTGTCGTATCGTTCCGATTATGCCTCTGCCCCAGACGGCGCTTTTTTGCAGCAGTCCGCTTTCGTAAAATTCCGCTGCTTCACCCTCAATATCATACTCCACCGAAACTATCTCCGCGCGCCATTCCCCGTCGTACTCCAGCCGCGCGAACTGCGCGCGGGTCTGACCGTTCTGCGGCATACCAAGAGCGCCGCCGTTCACTATCATTTTGCCGCGGCGGCGGAATATATAGGGGGTATGGGAGTGCCCGCACACCATCAGCCCGCAGTCCATTTCGTCAATAAGCCGCTCCGCTTCGGGGGTATCGGTGTGGAACAGATACCTGTTGCTGTCGGGCGAACCGTGACAGGCGATAAAGGCGGGACAGCCCTCAAGCTCCACCCTTATCGATATCGGCATTTTCGCGAGCCAGTCGATATCTTCATCGGTAAGCTCCTCAAACGTATAGAGCAGCGCTCCGCTTTTCGAGCCGTATTCCCACCCATGCGGGTCTTTCCTGTATTCGATAATATAATCCTCGCGGTTTCCGCGTATAAACCATGTGCAGTATTTTTCGGGGATATTCCTCAATATCTCAACGGTTTTCCGCGGATAGGGGCAGTCCGTGACGTAATCCCCCACAAAGACCAGCCCGTCATACTCCCCCGCGTAAATATGCGCCAGAACCGCTTCCAGCGCCTTATGGTTAGCGTGAATATCGCCAAGAACGGCAAGTCGCATGAAATCACCAATATTCTTTCTCATGCGGGCAGCGGCTGACCGCACGCGCCGCGCGGAGCTCCACATAGCACCCGCACTTCCCGCAGGTACCGCTCACCAGCATATCGCACTCCCTGCAAATTTTCAGCCGCCTGCCGTATTCCACCTCGGAAGTCCGCTGCTCCTCGGGAACAGCGGCTATCCTCGCGGCAATAGCCCGCGAAAGCTCCTCCTCCGAGATATCCGCCAGCAGACAGCGCCGACAGGGCTTTTTGCTTTCCATCACCACATCAGCCCTTGAGGACTATTTCCGCAACCGAGCAGGCGGGCAGCTCAACAACAGCCTTTCCGCCCTCAACTCTTACATTAAGCGGCTTTATCGCCACGCTGTCGGGATTTTCAAAGTCGTTGTGCGCGTGAGCCTCGCCGCTTAGTATGCGACCCTCGGCGGAAGCGGCGTTAAACCCGTTTATCTCCACCTCAAAGCCCTTGTCAAGAGCGCAGTTGGAAAGAGTTACCGTTATCTCGCCGCGCTCGTTCACGCTGGCGGACTGGGAAACGCAGGGCGTGGACTTGCCTGCGGTCTCGTTTTCGATATGCGAGTATATCAGTGTTGCGTCCTGATGACCCTTGTACAGATCGAACACATGATAGGTGGGAGTTTTTACCGTAGTTTTCCCCTCGGTGAGCAGAATAGCCTGGAGAACGTTCACCGCCTGCGCGATGTTCGCCATATAAACGCGGTCGGAGTGCGCGTTGAAAATATTAAGATTTATCGCCGCAACGACAGCGTCCCGCATGGTGTTCTGCTGATACAGGAACCCGGGATTCGTGCCGGGCTCAACGTCGTACCACGTTCCCCACTCGTCCACGATAAGCCCTACCTTATGCTCGGGGTCGTAGCGGTTCATTATCTCGCCGTGGCGCGTTACAAGCTGCTCCATGTAAAGAGTCTTGTTGATGGTCTCGTAGTATTCCTCCTCGGAGAACTCCAGCGCGCTGCCCTTGTGTCCCCAATCGCCCGTGGGCAGGGTATAATAATGCAGCGACAGACCCTGCATTCCCCAAGGACCTATCTTCTTCATGCATACCTCTGTCCAGTTGTAGTCGTCCGCGTTCGGTCCGCAGGCTATCCTGAACAGCTTGTTCCCGCTGTACTCGCGGCAGTATACCGCATAGCGGCGGTAGTTGTCGCAGTAAAATTCGGGGGACATATTTCCGCCGCAGCCCCAGCTTTCGTTTCCTATGCCGAGATATTTCAGCTTCCAGGGCTGCTCCCTGCCGTTCTTTTTGCGGAGCTCCGCCATGGGGGACACTCCGTCAAAGGTCATGTACTCTATCCACTGGGACAGCTCCTCGACCGTGCCGCTCCCAACGTTTCCGCTTATGTACGGCTCGCAGCCCACCAGCTCGCAGAACCGCAGGAACTCATGTGTGCCGGAGCTGATGTCCTCACCGACCCCGCCCCAGTGGGTGTTTATCATCTTCTTGCGGTCGGAGAGCTCGCCTA
>CAZKJC010000046.1:304-12417 GCA_964552995.1 uncultured Ruminococcus sp. | reverse complement strand
CCGCAGCAAAGCAGCGTGCGCCGAGAGCAATATTAAAAAACAAACAGAGGTGAGAACTAGCTCTTACCTCTGATTTTTTTGTGAGAAGGAAGTTGGTAAAATGGATATGTACGGAAAAATACGGGGATATCTTGCTTCGCTTGCGGAGCTTGAGCGCTCGCCGCACACCGTTGAGCAGTATAAAAGGGAGCTGCTTCGGCTGGCGGAGTACGCGGGCGGCAGTCCCGTGACAAAGGAGCTGCTGGTAGACTACAAGCGGCGGCTGACGGAGCGGTTCGCGCCGTCGAGCGTTAATTCGATGATAGCGGCGGTCAACGGGTTCCTGGGGTATATAAAGCGGGGCGATCTGCGGCTGAAACGGCTGAAAATACAGCGCCGCGCGTTCCTGCCGGAGGAGCGCGAGCTTACCCGCGGGGAATACAAGCGGCTTGTGGCGGCGGCGGAGCATACCGATAAGCGGCTGTCGCTGATATTGCAGACGATCTGCGCCACGGGAATACGGGTGTCGGAGCTTCGGTTCATCACCGCCGAGGCTGTGCGGACGGGGCGCGCTCCGATATACTGCAAGGGAAAGAGCCGCGTGGTTTTCCTGCCGGACAAGCTGCGGAAAATACTCTCGAATTACATCGGGGCGCGGGGGATAACCTCGGGAGCGGTGTTCGTGTCGCGCGGGGGGAATCCCTTAGACCGCTCCAACGTCTGGCGGGAGATGAAAAAGCTGTGCGGCGCGGCGGGGGTAGCGCGGGGCAAGGTGTTCCCGCATAATTTGCGGCATTTGTTCGCGAGGACGTATTATTCGATGGAAAAGGATTTGTCGCGGCTGGCGGACTTCCTGGGGCATTCCTCGGTAAACACCACGCGCATTTACACCATGGAAAGCGGCAGGGAACACGCGCGGCAGATAAACAGGCTGGGACTGGTGCTGAACAGCACTTAAAAATATGACAATTGACGACTATTGCTTTTTAGGGGAGAGGGCATTTTTATAGCTTTTTACAGAAAAATCCCCTGCCAGCCCGAAAGCCAACAGGGGTTTTTTAAGCTAGATCAATCTTGATACCGTTGTATCAACAGGCATTAGGAATTGATTACCTTAGGAGAAGTACCGATAACATTGCCATCACCGTCGATACCGTCGGTGCTACCTTTCCAACCATAGTAACCGGTCTTAAGGTCGCTCCACTTAATAGCTGCTACATTAGATGTTGCCTTGCCGTCTGCGCAGTAAACACAGCCTACAGCTTTTCTGTCGCTGACATAAACAACAGCGGTGAAAGCCTTTGTAAAGGTGTAATCATTGTTGATCTTGTCCTTGATCTCATCTGCCAACTGGGTGTAACCAGCATCATCAGAAGAGCCATCAGCCAGCGAGGTAACGATCTTGCAGGTTGCAGCGCCGGAAGTACCACCGAGTGTTATGGTAGCGGTAACAGGCACTTTGTAGCCCTTGGTGTCCATCTGAACCATTGCGTTACCAACTGTATCCTTGAGGGAAGCAGCGGTAGAATCGGCAGATGTAACACGGGACTGAGTTACATAACCCATCATGGTAGGAACAAGGATCGCTGCGAGTACCGCGATGATAGCGATAACAACGATCAGCTCAACGAGCGTAAAGCCTTTCTTGGCTTTAAGGGATTGCAGTTTCTTTAACATCGTAAAGAACCTCCTTGAAAAAAATATTTTTTTCTGCTCTTCAATGCAGCCCGCTTGCCGTTTGAACATCGTGATAAAAACGCGTAATAGGACGAACCTATTAAAAAAATCTTGCCGCCGGATCTACCGCTCCGTTTTCTCGGAAGCCTTGCCGACACCGAAAAGCGATCGTATATGTAACAGCCATTAAGACTGCCGCATATCGTAAAATCGTTTACAACATAATGCTGATTATGTTGTATTGTAAAATAAAGGTTTTTTAATTCACCTCTCCTTTACAATTCATATTATATCACAACATCTTTTCTTTGTCAACACCTTTTTTCAAAAAAAACACAAAAAGTTTCCACAATTTTATGAAAATATTGTACATATTTTCATAAATGTAGGTTTGTCAGTAATTTTTTGGCACAGCATTACAGCAAAGCAATACAACAATTTCCGTAAAAAGTAACAAAAAAATACCAAATCCAACAGCTCACACCGCTTGAATGACGGCTTTACAACATAATCAGCATTATGTTGTAAACGATTTTACGATATGCGGCGGTCGTGCAACGATCGTTACATATACGATCGCTTTTCCGTGTACGGCAAGGCTTCTGTGAGAACGGAGCGGTAAAATTCGGCGGCAAGATTTTTTTAATAGGTTCGTCCTATTACGCGTTTTTATCGCGATGTTTTAAGCGGCAAGCATGGTCTTACATTGAAAAGCAGAAAAAAATATTTTTTTCAAGGAGGTTCTTTACGATGTTAAAGAAACTGCAATCCCTTAAAGCCAAGAAAGGCTTTACGCTCGTTGAGCTGATCGTTGTTATCGCTATCATCGCGGTACTCGCAGCGATCCTTGTTCCTACCATGATGGGTTATGTAACTCAGTCCCGTGTTACATCCGCTGACTCCACCGCTGCTTCTCTCAAGGATACCGTAAGCAACGCAATGGTTCAGATGGACACCAAGGGCTACAAGGTTCCCGTTACCGCTACCGTAACACTCGGCGGTACTTCCGGCGGCAGCGCGACCTGCACAATGGATAGTGCGGTATCAGCAGGCACTGACATCACCGACACCTACAAAGAGCTGTGCGATGAGATCAAGAAGAAGATCAATGAGGACTACACCTTTACAAAGGCTTTCACAGCTGTTGTTTACATCGTAGACAGAAAGGCTGTTGGCTGCGTTTACTGTGCAGATTCCAGCGCATCGGTTTCTTCCGTTACATGGGCAGCTCTTAAGAGCGGTTCTTATGCATGGCCCAGCACCGAGGGTATCGACAGCGCAGGCAACATCATCGGTACTTCTCCTAAGGCTATCAAGTCCTAATTTAAGCTGATACGACAGTATCGACGACAATTTGAACTGAAGGTTTCCCCGCCGAAGCTCGGCGGGGAAATTTTTTGTGCATAAGGTTTTTAAGTTATGTTGACGAGGGGCAGTTTATAAATGTTGACGAGGAGCAAATGATTTAAAAGAATTTTTCGCACCGGCGAACTTCGTTCGCCTACCGCGCCCCCAAAGCTCCGCATTCGCGTAGCTTTGGGGGCTTGTTGCGAAAAATTCTCCTGCGTGGGCGATTTGCGGCTTGGTTCTGAATGCCCCTTTGCTGCGTGGGCGGTTCGCGGCTTGGTTCTGAATGCTCCTTTGCTGCGTGGGCTATTTGCGGACAAGTTTTGAATGCCCCTTAATGCGAGGGCACAATGCCACAAAAAATTCTTTTTTTCCCCTTGAAAATCCACCAATATTGTGATATAATATAAATTGATTTACTATGCGGGTCTATCGGCAGGTAATTTTGCGGGCGGATTTATCATAGAATTAGCTATATAAATATGAAAGGACGCGATGTGAGCGGCTGCGCGTACAAGGGCGCGGCGCGGTTTCGCGGTGGTGACGGTATATGGCCAGAAAGAAGATCGCGGTGCTGTTCGGCGGCGTTTCAAGCGAGCATGAGATTTCTCTGATGTCCGCCTATAATGTTCTGACAAATATTCCCAAAAATAAATACAACGTTATGTGTATCGGAATTACAAAAAAGGGTCACTGGCTGTATTATCCCGGGGAATATGAGGATATCCGCACGGGAGCGTGGGAAAATAATCCCGACTGCTGCACCGCGGTGATAAGTCCCGACGCGATAAACAAGGGGATAATTCTTATAGGAGAATCCGCTTATATCCATAGGGTGGACGCGGTTTTCCCCGTGCTCCACGGCGCGAACGGCGAGGACGGAACGGTTCAGGGACTTTGCGCGCTGGCGGGGCTTCCCTGCGTCGGCAGCGATATGACAAGCAGCGCCGCCTGCATGGACAAGACCATCACCCACAGCATTCTTGACGCGGCGGGAATACGCACCGCGCCCTATATACATATCACAAAGGAGGCTCTTGCGGATATCGAGGGGACTTGTGATATGATAGAAAGCAAGCTCGGCGGTTACCCTATGTTTGTAAAGCCCGCTTCGGCGGGGTCGTCGGTGGGAGTTTCCCGCGCGGCGGACAGAGAGGCTCTGAAAAGCGGCATTATGAAAGCGTTCGCCCACGGAATAAAGGTGGTCGTCGAAACGGAGATACGCGGAAAAGAGGTCGAGTGCGCGGTCCTGGGCAACTCGCAGGGATTGTCCGCGCAGGGGCTTATAGCGTCGATACCGGGACAGATCACCTCGGAAACGGGATTTTATGATTATGACGGAAAATACAGCAGCGGCAGCAAGGCGGTGCTGGATATTCCCGCGAAAATTACCCCCGAGGAAACCGAGGAGCTTCGCGAGATCGCAAAAAAGGCATATCGCGCGGTCGGCTGCAGCGGCATGGCGCGGGTGGATTTTTTTGTGACAGATGAGGGAATAATACTTAACGAGATCAACACTATTCCCGGGTTTACGTCAATAAGTATGTACCCGAAGCTGATGGAGAATATGGGGATACCGTATGAGGAGCTGCTCGACAGGCTCATAGAGCTGGCGATCGAGCGCCACGGTGATTGACGGGCGCAGTAAAGCAACGCCCAAAAAGATCGACAAAAAGCTCACGCGGGAAGATCAACGCTCGCAGAGAGCAACACTTCGCCCACGCAGCAAAATTTTTCGCAACAAGCTCCCAAAGCGGAGCGAATGCGGAGCTTTGGGAGCGCGGTAGGCGAACGAAGTTCGCCGGTGCGAAAAATTTTTTTAGATAAGAGGATTAGAGCATGGTCAATATTACGTTCAACCTGAAACAGACTACCGAGGCGGGAACGGACAGCTCCGAGTTGTTTACAAAAGGGGAGTTCCGCGAGCACAAGGGCAGTTATTATATAGATTATGATGAGAGCGAGGCTACGGGCTACGAGGGAAGTCATGTGCAGCTTAAGGTAGACGATGGTCTGATGACCATGACGAGGACGGGCGCGGTGTTTTCAAGCCTTGTTTTTGAGAACGGAAAGCGGCATTATTGCCAGTACGGCACGGAGTACGGCGATTGTATGATAGGTATCTCCACTACCGATATGAGGAATAAGCTCGGCGAGGACGGCGGGGAGATATATGTGAAGTATACTATTGATGTGAACGCGGGTCTGATGGCTACGAATGAGATCACGGTAAAGGTCAGAAACAGCGGCGAGCCGCGGTAAAGGGCAGCAGCGAAGCAACGCACGCAAAGAGCAACAAAAAGCTCACGCAGGAAATTTTCCGCAAGCCGCTGAGCAGTCAATACGGAGCGTAGCGGAGTGTCGACTGCTCGGCGGGCTAGCGACAACGCTGCAAGGCAGCGTTCTCGCGGTGCGGAAAATTTCAAATTTAAATAATTAGCCAAGAGCAACATAGGGTGGGTGCAGCAAAGCAACGCACGCCAAGTGCAGCGTAAAGCCCACGCAGGAATTTTCCGCAAGCCGCCGTGAAAGCGCAGCGTAGCGGAGCTTTTACGGCTAGCTAGTGAACTCCGTTGCGAAGCAACTGAGTTCACGGTGCGGAAAATTTACATTTAAATCATTTGCTCAGAGCAACATAATTTAACCGCATCATAGCCCAGAGCAACGCGGCTTAACAGGATAACAAAAATAAGGAGACATAAGATTTATGTATAACGCAGTCAATGAAGCAAAAAATCAGGTGAGCGAGGTAATTATGGAGGCGCTCGGTCGGCTGGTGGCGGAGGGTAAGATACCCGCGGAGCCGCTGCCGCCGTTCCAGGTGACGATCCCCGCCGATCCCACGCATGGGGATTTTTCGGCGAACGTCGCGCTGGTGTCCGCGAAGGCGCTTAAAAGCAATCCCCGCGCCATAGCGCAGATGCTGGCGGAAGCGGCGGAGCTTGCGGGCACGGCGTTTGATAAGGTGGAGGTCGCGGGTCCGGGATTTCTGAATTTCTTTGTGGGAGGAGTATGGTTCTCGGACGTGGTGACAAACGTCGTGAAGCTCGGCGCGGACTACGGAAAGACCGAGCTCGGCAAGGGCAAGCGGGTGCTGGTGGAGTTCGTGTCGGCTAACCCTACGGGTCCCATGCATATCGGAAACGCGCGCGGCGGCGCTATCGGCGATTGCTTGTCGTCGCTGCTGGCGGAGGCGGGCTACGAGGTCAGCCGTGAGTTTTATATAAACGACGCGGGAAATCAGGTGGAGAAATTCGGGAAGTCCCTCTCGCTGAGGTATATGCAGGTGTGCAGCGAGGCGGGTCAGCGCGCCGCCGCGGAAAATAAGGATATGGAGAGCTTTACAAAGGCGATATACGGCGAGGACGGAAATTCCCCCGAGTTCCCCATGCCCGAGGACGTGTACTTAGGACAGGATATCATAGAGCACGCGAAGAATTATTATGATCTGAACGGGGACAAGCTCTCGCAGGTCTCCGAGGAGGAGCGCAGAAAGGCTCTGACGGAGTACGCGCTGCCGCTGAATATAGAGCGGCTGGAGCAGGACCTGCTGAAATACAGGATAAAGTACGACAATTGGTTCAAGGAGAGCAGTCTGCACCAAAGCGGCGCGGTCGCGGAGGTCATAGAGAAGCTCAAGGCAGGCGGTCATACCTACGAGCAGGAGGGCGCGCTGTGGCTCAGGGCTACGGATTTCGGCGGCGACAAGGATTTCGTGCTGGTGCGCTCCAACGGATTCCCTACTTACATTGTGCCCGATATCGCGTATCATTACAATAAGCTGATAACCCGCGGATACGACAAGGCGATTAACGTGCTGGGCGCGGATCATCACGGCTATGTGCAGAGAATGAGGATATGTCTGTCCGCTATGGGAATAGACGACAGCAGACTGGACGTGGTGATAATGCAGATGGTAATGCTGGTGCGCGGGGGAGAGGCTGTAAAGCTGTCAAAGCGCTCGGGCAAGGCGATAACGCTCACAACGCTGCTGGACGAGGTCCCGCTGGACGCGGCGCGGTTCTTCTTCAACCTGCGCAACTCCGACACCCATCTTGAGTTTGATCTCGATCTGGCGGTCGAGGAGAGCAGCAAGAATCCCGTTTATTATGTGCAGTACGCTCACGCGCGTATCTGCCGCGTTATCGATAAGATGGCGGAGGACGGCGCGGCATATGTCGGCGGAGAGGTGTCCTTTACGGAGCCCGCGGAGCTCGCGCTGGTGCGTAAGATCGCGGAAATGCCCGAGATGATAAACGACGCGGCGAAGGAGTACAATCCCTCCGCGCTGACAAGATATGCTTTTGAGCTGGCGCAGAGCTATCACAAGTTCTATGACAGCTGTACCATAAAGGACGCGGAGCAGCCCGTAAAGCTGTCGCGCCTGGCGCTGTGCGAAGCGACAAGAACGGTGCTGCGCAATGTGCTGGCGCTGCTTAAGGTCGAAGCGCCGGAAAAGATGTAAAAGATAAGGGCAACGCCCAACCTGCGAAGCGTGGCAACGTTCGCAAAGAGCAGCGTAAAGCTCACGCAAAATAGCAACATCTGCAAAGAGCAGCGTAAAACTCACGCAGCAAAGCAACGCCCGCAAAGAGCAACCCAAAGCCCACGCAGGAAAATTTTTTGCGAGAGCCCGTGAAAGCGCAGCGAAGCGGAGCTTTTGCGGGCGGGTCGCAAAAAATTTTTTTAAATAGGTGCGGTATATGTATAAAATCGAGAAAAAGTATTATTTAAAAGCCTTTCTGATAGCTACGATAATGGGAGTGGTGCTGCTGATTCCGTTTGTGGTGATAGACGGCGGGTATTTTATATTCTACGGCGACTACAACGCGCAGCAGATACCGTTTTATAAGGCATGCATAAACGCGGTGCAGAACGGCAGCTTCGGCTGGAACTGGCAGACCGATCTCGGGGTCAATTTTATAGGAACGTACAGCTTCTATACGCTTGGCAGCCCGTTTTTCTGGCTGGCGGCGATGTTCCCTGCGGGGATATCGCAGTATCTTATGGCGCCGCTGTTGGCGCTGAAGCTGGGACTTGCCTCGCTTTTCGCGTTTATATATATCAGGCGGTTCGTGACAAAGCCGCAGACAGCCCTTATCGGAGGGCTGCTGTACGCTTTTTCGGGCTACTCGATGTATAATATTTTCTTCAACCATTTTCACGAGGCGATAGTGTTCTTCCCGCTGCTGCTGATCGGACTGGAGGAAGCCGTGGTGAACAAGCGGCGCGGTCTGTTCGTGCTGACGGTGGCGCTGAACGCCTTTGTGAATTACTTTTTCTTTATCGGCGAGTGTATTTTCCTGGTAATTTATTTTGTGGTAAGAATGATAATGGACAGCGGATTCCGTTTGGGCGACGGCGCGCCTGTCCTGGTGCGTTCGGCGGGCGGGCTGCGCCTTGGAAAAGGCTTTCGGTCAACGCTGTTCGGGTTTCTCTGCCTTGCCGCGGAGAGCATTCTGGGAGTAATGCTGGCGGGAATACTGTTCGTGCCCTCGATATATCAGGTGCTGGACGTGCCGCGCTCCACCTCGCTGCTGTCGGGCTGGAATTTCCTGTTTTACGGCAGCGTTCAGCGTTACGGGCTTATACTGGAGTCCATGTTCTTTCCGCCCGAGGTGGCGGCGCGCACCAATATGTTCACCGAGGCGAACGCGAAATGGTCGAGCGTGGCGCTGTATCTGCCGCTGTTCTCAATGGCGGGAGTTATCGCGTTTATGAAAGGCGCAAAGGGGCACTGGGCAAGGGCGCTGCTGGGCATATGCCTGGTGATGGCGTTCGTGCCGGGGCTCAACGCGTCGTTCGTGCTGTTCAACAGCAGCTTTTACACGCGGTGGTTCTATATGCCGGAGCTTATCTGCTGCCTTGCCACGGTCTATACGCTGGAGCACGGAGAGCTTGACCTTAAGCTTGGATTACGAGCCTGCGCTGCGGTGGTGGCGGTAATGTCGCTGCTTGTGGTGCTCGCCCCGTTCAAGATCACCCAAAAGATGAAGACGGAGAGCGGTATCAATGAGGAGGTCACCGATATCGTCCCCCATGTATTCGGCGATTTCAAATACGCGGTATTTATTTCGATAGGACTTGCGGTCGGATTCCTGGTGATACTTCGGTTTGTGATAATGCAGCGGAAAAAGCTGCGCGCGGAGGCGTTCACCCGCAGGCTCACGGCGGTAACTATCATATGCTGTATGATGCTGGGGTATTACTTCGTGGGCTACGGAAGAATACTCGGACCGTATATACGCGACTACAACAAAACTCTCTCCGCGGAGATACGCATAAACGACGCGGATTTCTACCGCATGGAGGGAATAGACGAAATGAACAACGTCAATATGCTGTGGAATATGAGCTCCCTTAAGAGCTTCACAAGCATAATCCCCAGCTCGACGTTTGATCTGTATGAAATGCTGGATATAGAGCGCTCGGTAAATTCCGCGCCCGAGGAGGACCGCTACGCGCTGCGTGCGCTCACGCGGGTGAAGTATATAATGATCCCCGAGATCAAGGACGAGGACAGCGAAAAGCGGCTCGAAAAGCAGGAGGAGCGCGAAAAGCTGCTCGAAAAAATGGCGATATATGAGTACGCGGACAGCATGAGCGGCTATGATATATACTCCACGGAATACGCGCTGCCGATGGGCTTCGCTTACGACGAATATGTGGCGGAGGAGGATCGCGGCAGCAGCGGCTCGGTCGACAAGCTGATGATAAGGGCGGTCATTCTGACAAAGGAGCAGGTCGAGAAGTATTCGGATATACTCACTCCGCTTGACGAGGAGCAGATAAAGGTCACCACCCTTGAGCGGTTCAAGGAGGACGCGGGGCGGCGCATTGAGGAGGGAGTTTCCCGATTCAGCGTTGACAGCAAGGGCTTTTCGGCGGTCAGCGATTTCGAGGAGGACAAACTGGTAATGTTCAGCGTGCCCTTTGACGGCGGCTGGAGCGCGGAGATCGACGGCGCGGCGGCTGGGATAGAAAAGGTAAACGGCGGCTTTATGGCGGTGAGAGTTCCCGCGGGGTATCATGAGGTAGTGTTCACTTACCGGACGCCCGGGTTTATGATGGGAGTTATTTTCACCATCGCGGGAGCGGTGCTTATCGCGGCGTATATCGTGTATTTCAGGCGGTTCAGCCGACACAAGCCGCGCCCCTACGCGCATTTGTACGCGCAGGATCAGGTTGAGGGCGTAAAGGCGCATGATACCTATATATCGCAGCTTACGGGACAGATCCGCGGCTGCCCCGAGAAAACACTTCCCAAACAGGGCGAGGAGGAAAAGGAGCTTACCTGGCCCGAGGTCGAGGAGGATTTCATGGACACAGGCCGCTATGATTTCAGCCAGCTGAAGCCCAAGAAATATACCTCTCATCTGACCGAGGACGACGAGGCGTTCAATGTGCTAAAGGAGCTGGAAGAGAAGAAAGACGATGAGCTGTACTGATGGTAGTTAGTTTAATAGTAGTTAGTAGTTAGTTAAGATCGTAGCCGCATAAAGTCGGTGCAGCAAAGGGACTGAAAGCTGATAGCGGCATTACGCTCACGCAGCAAAGCAGTGCTCGAAAAGGGCAACATATAGTCCCCGCAGCAAAGCAACGTTTGAGGACAGCAACATAAAGCCCACGCAGGAGAATTTTTCGCAAGCCGCTGTAAAAACGGAGCGAAGCGGAGTTTTTGCGGCGGGCTAGCGCCGACTTGTTCGGCGCGGTGCGAAAAATTCTTTGAGATCAGGAGGAAAAAATGCACCTTGAAGAGAAAACGCTCACAAGCGAGCAGAAGTTTGACGGAAAGATAGTGAAGCTGTATGTGGATACAGTGGAGCTGGAGGACGGTAAGAGGACATTCCGCGAGGTGATAAAGCACCCCGGGGGAGTGTGCGTGCTGCCGCTGGACGGAGAGGGAAACGTGCTGTTTGTCAGGCAGTTCAGATACCCTCACCAAAAGGTGCTGCTGGAGATACCCGCGGGAAAGCTGGAGTACGGCGAGAGCCACGCGGAATGCGGCATACGGGAGCTTAAAGAGGAAACGGGCTGCACCTGCGATAAGTATGAGTATCTCGGCAGCCTGATACCCACGCCCGCCTATTGCGGCGAGGTTATTCATATGTATCTTGCGCGGGGACTGCATTACGGAGAGCAGAAGCTGGACGCGGGGGAGTTCCTGGATATAGAAAAAATACCGCTGGATAAAGCGGTAGAAATGATAATGAAGAATGAGATCGAGGATTCCAAGACGCAGATAGCTGTTCTCAAAACGAAAATAAAGCTGGAGGCGGAGCGGTCGGGCGGTTAAGCCGCCTAGCCGCTCGGGGCACGGCTACTGGACGTATTCGCGGTAAGCGTCGAGTATCTGCTCTTCGATCTTTTCGCGGACGTTCGCGGAGATGGGGTGGATTATGTCGCGGAAGATACCGCTGTCCTCACGGCGGCTGGGCATCGCCACAAACATTCGCTCGTCGCCCTGCACGAGCTTTATGTCGTGGATAGCGATGGCATTGTCGATGGTGATGGATACCACGGCGCGAAGTCTGCCCTCGTGCATTGTTTTTCTGATTTTGATGTCGCTGATTTCCATAGTTTTCCTCCATTACGCTTGATGTTATTTGCAAAAGTTATTGTGGGATTTTTACGGCGGAATATTCATAAAAGAGGTAAAAAAGCATATAATTTTGCGGGGGAGAGGCAGATTTTGCTGTTATATGCGATTTTAGCGAGTTAAACTCTAAATTCATAATTCGTCCTTGCATAAAGGGACATTCAAAAAAACACGACTTGTCCACATGGGAATTTTTTGTCCCTTTTACCCTTCGTGTTGATAGTGCTAAGCCCTGTCGATCTCATTGATTGCAGCTTGAAACTGAAAATTGACCGTGATATAATCAGCACGGAAAATGTTGGTTTGTAGGAGATAAAATCATGGCTGTATACAAAATTTCTAAGATGAAAAAAGAAGAAATTCCAGAGTTGATTGAAATCTGGCGTAATCAATATTTGAAATACTGTAATAGTACGGTTACACTTGATTTTTTGAGCGGTGGGGAAAATAATATTATAATGTATTTAGAAAATCAAATAGTATAAAATTGGAATTATATTATCAATCAAGA
>CAZKJC010000046.1:0-294 GCA_964552995.1 uncultured Ruminococcus sp. | reverse complement strand
TGTATTTAGAAAATCAAATCAGTCATGGTAATGCCATTGTTTTGAAAAAAGACGATGATATTACAGGATATATTGCTTGGATGTATATTGACTTTCATAATGAAAAATCAGCCTTTTGTCCCATTATAGGTCATGCTGCAATCGAAGAAGACGGACAGACAATCTATCATGAATTATATAACTATGCAGCACAAATATGGGTTGATGATAATCGATTTAATCACTTGTGGATGATCTATAACGATGACCATACTTTGAAAGACATATTATACGATATTGGATTTGGCTCTCATG
>CAZKJC010000045.1:6193-12469 GCA_964552995.1 uncultured Ruminococcus sp. | reverse complement strand
CAAATTCAACTTCAACAAATTAAAAGGAGCTCCACATTGCAAATCTAACAAAATAAGCGTGCCAGCATAAATTTTCATTTAACTTAGCTTCTTATTTCAGCAAGGTTACAGAAAACTATTTTACTTTTTTCATATAACTATCACAATAACTGTTTATAATTATATCACAGTGAGGGGGGCGGAACGATGGCTTACGGCAATACGTTCAAGCGGCGTGAAATGAAATTTCTTCTTGACGAGCGCCAATACGCGGCAGTGCGTGAGGCTATCTCTCCCTATATGACCGAGGACTGTTACGGCAAGCACACCATCTGCAACATATATTGCGACAGCGATAACGACGATCTGATACGCGAATCCCTCGATAAGCCCCTGTACAAAGAAAAACTGAGGCTTCGCGCCTACGGCGGTCGAATGGAAAGCGATGAGGGCGACTGTTTCCTTGAGATCAAGAAAAAATTCAACGGAGTGGTGTATAAGCGCAGAGTGAAGCTCCCGTATAAGGCGGCGCTGGATTATATCAACGGCGGCGAGCCGCCGGAACGCTCCCAGCAGATGGCGGAGATAGACTACCTTATACATAGAGCGCAACTTAAACCAAAAATCGTTATCTGCTACGACAGGAGAGCCTTTTTCGGCAATGATGACGCGGAATTTCGTATTACCTTTGACGGAAATATCCGCAGCCGAACCGATGAGCTTGATCTGCGCGCGGGCGACCGCGGCGAATATCTGGAGGGTCAGCCCTGCCGCGTTATGGAGATCAAAATAGCGCACTCTATGCCGATGTGGATGACGAAGATCCTCTCGGAGCTGGAGCTTTACTGCGGCTCTTTTTCAAAATACGGAAGTATTTACCGCGCGCGGTTATCGGACAGCTTTGCGGCGGAAAAAATCTCACCCGAAACGGAGTCAGTTTATGTTTGAAAGTATAATCACCCAAGGTATAACAGCGCCGTCGGCGCTTATTCTCACGGCTGTTTCCATAGCGCTCGGAGCGCTTGCGGCGGCGGTTTACCGCGTTACCAACAGGCGATGCTCAAAAAATCTTATGGTAACGCTGGTGGTGCTCCCCGCGCTGGTCCAGGCGGTAATAATGCTCGTCAACGGCTCGGTGGGAGCGGGAATAGCGGTAATGGGCGCGTTTAATCTGGTCAGATTCCGCTCCGCGCCGGGGAGCGCACGCGATATCTGCTGCATTTTCTACGCGGTGGGGATAGGTCTGGCGACCGGTATGGGCTATATCGCTTTCGCGGTGGTATACGCGGTGGTGATCGGAGCGGTGCTGGCGGCGCTCAGCTTTATCCCCGCGTTCGGCACAAACCGCGGAGCAAAGCTGCTGCGGGTGCTGATACCCGAAAATCTCGACTATACCGACTGCTTTAAGGATATTTTTGACGAGTATCTTACAAATGTTTCCATGCTCCAGGCAAAGACCACAAATATGGGAACGATGTATGATCTGAGGTATGAGATCGTTCTGCGCGATCCCTTGAAGGAAAAGGAGCTGCTGGATAAGATACGCACCAGAAACGGCAATCTCACGGTGTCCTGCGGACTTCTTCCCGAAAATCATGAGGAGCTGTAAGGCGGTCAAAGCATAAGTCAACATTTCGTCCGCGCATCTGAATTTCAAAAAGCGGCGCGTTTTGCCGAATGGCAAAACGCTGCCCGGTTCTCGCTAAGCACGCGCAGCGAACGTAGTGAGCGGAGTGTGATTAGTGAGAATTTTGAAATTCACATTTAAATCATTTACTTCTCGTCAACATAGCTTAGAGCACAGATGGATCCCGAAAGGAGCAAACATATGGATATGAGCTTCAGAACGCTTGCGGCGCTTTGCACGCTGGCTATAACAATGAATACGGGCTGCACTGACAATTCCGGTATCAGTTCGGAGGGGAGCGTTACGCCGCTGTTGAGCGGCGGGACTTCCGAGAGCGAATCGGTAATTACGCCCGAACACGCGGAGGAGTGCGACTATACTCCCGCGGCGACCGCGGACACGTCCGTGGTTTTCTCGGGGAATAAGGCGAGCGTAAAGGGTTCGGGCGCGGCAGCGAGCGGCAGCACGGTCACAATAACGGAGGCGGGAGTGTATGAGGTCAGCGGCGAGTGCTCCGACGGGAAAATTATCGTGGACGCGGACAAGGAAAGCAGCGTTACGCTGCTGCTGAACGGTCTTGAGCTCTCCTGCAAAAGCGGCAGCGCGATAGACTGCGAAAAGGCGGAAAAGCTGCTGCTGACCGCCGCCGAGGGGACAATGAACATTATCTCCGACTCGGAGAGCTATTCCTTCGCACAGGACGAAACGGAGCCGGACGCGGCGATATTCTGCCGCAGCGATATGGTGATAAACGGCGGCGGAAGTCTGTCGGTCACGGGACTGTACAACGACGGGATAAAGTGCAAGGACGGGCTTAAGATATGCGGCGGTAATATCACGGTGAACGCGGCGGGCGACGGGATAGTCGGAAAGGATTACCTTATAGTGGCGGCGGGAGCGCTGGATATAACCGCGGGCAAGGACGGGCTGAAGTCCTCTAATGATAAGGACAGCACGCTGGGTTATGTAAGGGTCCAGGGCGGGGAGATATTTGTAAATTCCGGCAGCGACGCGGTTCAGGCGGAAACGGAGCTAATCATCGACGGCGGCAGCGTAACGGCGGTAGCGGGCGGCGGCAGCGCTTCCGTGGAGCACTCTCAAAGAGATAACGACCGCGGAGGCTGGGGCGGCTTTAAGTTTGATTTCGACAATAATACCGAAAACGGCTCAACGGAGAGCATGAAAGGGCTTAAGGCGGGCGTTGCCGTTACCGTAAACGGCGGCGGGCTTGATATAGATTCGGCGGACGACAGCGTGCACTCGGGCGGAACGGTTCTTATAAGAAGCGGCGATATAAGGCTGTCCTCGGGCGACGACGGTATTCACGCGGACGCCAACGTGACGATAAGCGGCGGCGATATCTATATTGAAGAGTCCTACGAGGGTATAGAGGGCACGGGTATAGAAGTTTCGGGCGGAAATATCTCGGTCTGCGCCTTTGACGACGGAATGAACGCGGCGGGTGACGCGGTCGGCTCGGAATATTATATAAGCATAACCGGCGGAAATATCACGGTGAACGCGGACGGCGACGGACTGGATTCCAACGGAAGTATGGCTATGAGCGGCGGCACTGTGGTGGTTTTCGGACCGACAACGGATGTGAACGGCGCGCTGGATTATGAGAGCTCCTTTGCGATAAGCGGCGGTACTCTTATCGCGCTGGGCGCGGCGGGAATGGCGCAGGTACCCAGTACGCTTTCGCAGCCTTGTCTGGCGATAAATTCAAACGTGGAAGCGGGCAGCTCGATAGAGGTTCGCGACGAGGAGGGCGGCACCGTTCTCAGCGTGGAAACTCCCAAGCGGGCGCAGTCGCTGATATTCTCGGCGAGCAGCCTTTCCGAGGGGAGCGTCTACGGGATATACGCGGACGGCGTTCTTCTGAGCGAGGTCACAGCCGGTGACGGAGTGAGCGGAAACGGAGCGCAGAGCGGCTCCTGGGGCTTTGGCGGGTTCGGCGGTCATGGCGGCTTCGGAGGAGGTCACGGCGGATTCGGCGGACGCGGCGGCGGAGACTGGACGGGTACCGATATGCCCTCGAGCGACTTCGGACGGGATAAGCCCGACGGCGAGCCGCCCGCAATTCCCGAGGGCGATATGGGCGATCCGCCGAGCATGCCCGATGGCGGTCAGCAGCCGCCCGATGGGGCAGAACCTCCCAACGGAGCGGTACCGCCCGATCGTGCCGAGTAAGTTTTCGGGACACTGTGATCCGCAATATTTTGATCTCTTTATCTCCTCCGCGCTTAAGCACGGGGGAGATCGGGATCTTAGTAGGGCGATTTTATGGCACTTGGCAGTTTTGCCTAAAAATTTCTTGAAAACTTTGTGAATAATGTTCCTTTACAAAAGCGTAAAATTAACTTAAAATAGTAAGTAATAAACGCAATTTGAAAGGAAAATTGTAAATGATAAAGAAAAACGTGACCATGAGCGATATTGCCAAGGTTATGAACGTCAGCACTGTCACCGTGTCGAAGGCTCTTGGCGACCGTGACGGCGTAAGCTCCGAGCTGCGCGAGCGGATAAAGCAAAAGGCGACCGAGATGGGCTACAGAATGCACACCGGAACTCACGGTACAAAGGACGGGCTTAATTATAATATCGGTATAGTTGTCGCGCGGCACTTTATCAGCGACGCCTCCGCGTTTTACTGGATAATGTACCGCTATATTGTTGAAATGCTCCAGAAGCAGAATTACTACGGTATGCTGGAGGTGGTCGACGACGTGCTGGACGGGCACGGCGAGATTCCAAACTCCGTGCTGGACAAAAAGGTCGACGGTCTGATTGTTCTCGGGCAGTTTACAGACGAATATATCAACCGCCTGACGTCATACTATATCCCGACGGTGTTCCTTGACTTCTACGGAAGCCGCGAGGACTCCGAAACTGTGCTCGCGGATAACTTCTACGGGGCGTATATGCTGACAAATCATCTTATCTCCAACGGTCACAGGCGGATAGGATTTCTCGGCAGCATAAGCAGCACCTCGAGCATACAGGACAGGTATCTCGGCTATTATAAGGCTCTGCTGGAGCACAGGATACCGCTCCGCCAGGACTGGCTGATAAGCGACCGCTCCAATGAAAGCGATATTTTCCCAACGTTCACGCTCCCGCAGGATATGCCGTCGGCGTTCGTCTGCAACTGCGACGAGGCAGCCTATAAGCTCGTAAATCAGCTTAAGTCGGCGGGTTACTCCATTCCGGACGATATATCGGTGGTGGGATATGACAATCACATCTATTCAACCATATCCTCGCCAAGGCTGACCACTATCGACGTGAACAGCCGCGCTATGTCCGAGGAGGCGGTGAATATCATACTCCGCAAAATACGCGACGGCGGCTACAAGCGCGGAAGAACTCTCGTAACGGGAAAGCTCGTAAAGCGCGAGAGCGTTAAAAATCTCACCATAGAGTAAAAAAATGTGAAAAATCCCTTGACAAACGCTTTTCGGTGTGGTATAATAATTAAGCCGCATGTGTAAGGTCTTAAAAAGGAACAGAATGTTTCTTACCCATTCACAGCGAGTCTGAAAAAATGAGGTAAAAAGTATGTACGCAGTTATTGAAACGGGCGGAAAGCAGTATCAGGTAAAAGAGGGAGATATCCTTTTTATCGAGAAGCTGGACGCGGAGGGCGAGATCACTTTTGATAAGGTGATCATGGTAGGCAAGGACGACGGCGTTACCGTTGGCGCACCCTATGTAAGCGGCGCGAGCGTTAAGGCTACTCTCCTGAAGAACGGCAAGAGCAAGAAGATCACCGTTTTCACTTACAAGCCCAAGAAGAGCAGTAAGAGAAAGATGGGTCACAGACAGCCCTACAGCCAGGTAAGAATCGAAGCTATCAACGCGTAATGATCAAGGCTGTATTTTATCGGCATAACTCCGACGGTCGGGCGGAGGCGCTGTGCGGCTTTTCGGTATCGGGACACGCGGGCTATGGCACGGAGGGGAACGATATCGTATGTGCGGCGGTAAGCTCGGCGGTAATGCTTGTTTGCAACGCGGTCACCGATCATCTCAACGCTTCGGCAAGGGTAGATGTTGAAGAAAATCGGATAACGCTGACGCTTAAGGAAGATAATGTTCCCGCGCAGCAGCTTATCGAGGCGTTTTACGGGCATATGGAGATAATTGCCGAGGAACACGGCAGGGTAAAGCTTGAGGTTAAGTTTACAGGAGGAGAAAAAAATGATCAGAATCAGTTTACAGTATTTCGCTCATAAAAAGGGAATGGGTTCTACCAAGAACGGACGCGATTCCGAGTCCAAGAGACTTGGCGTAAAGCGCGCTGACGGTCAGTTTGTACTTGCGGGCAATATTCTCGTAAGACAGCGCGGAACTCATATTCACGCGGGCAACAACGTTGGCAGAGGTTCCGACGATACGCTTTTCGCGCTTACGGACGGCAAGGTCAAATTCGAGCGCGTTGGCAGGGACAGAAAGCAGGTCAGCGTATACGCTGATTGATAATCCTAACGGTACATCATAAGGCGGATTATTTTTAGTCCGCCTTATTTAGTTATTTTTGACAGAGGCAGACCGTATGAGTGAGTTTTCGATAGACCGGATGCTTGAAATGCAGCGGCAGCTGCAGGAGCGATACAAGGACAGATGGGAGTCTATTGCTCCCGAAACGGGAAAGAATAAGCTGCTGT
>CAZKJC010000045.1:0-6183 GCA_964552995.1 uncultured Ruminococcus sp. | reverse complement strand
CGGAGAGGTCATTGATATCATCAAGAAGAACGGGCATGATAGAGCTGTAAGTGATCCCGAATTAAGGAAAGATCTGGTTGAGGAGATGTCCGACGTTCTTATGTATTTCGGCGACGTAATGCTTTGCTACGGTATAACCGCGGAGGAGCTGGAGCAGGTGTATACGGAGAAGTTCAGGAGGAATCTGGACAGGTGGTAAATCCGAGATTTGTTCAGGAGTAAAGAATGTTCGTAGATAAAGTAGAAATTTCGATAAAGGCGGGCAACGGTGGCAACGGCGCGGTTTCGTTCCACCGCGAGAAGTATGTGAACGCGGGCGGACCGGACGGCGGCGACGGCGGAAAGGGCTCGGATATTGTTTTCGTGGCGGACGATAATCTGTCCACGCTGATAGATTTCAGATACAAGAAGAAGTATATCGCTCCCGACGGAGAGCCCGGGGGAGCAAAGCGCTGCTCGGGCAAGTCGATGGAGCCTACGGTCATAAGGGTGCCGCGCGGGACTATCATAAAGGACGCTCACACGGGGCGCATCATGGCGGATATTTCGGACGACGAGCCCGTAGTTGTGGCTAAGGGCGGCAAGGGCGGCAAGGGGAACGTGCATTTCGCGACCCCGACGCGGCAGATACCGCGGTTCGCGAAGCCGGGTTTTCCCGGGGAGAAGTTCGACGTGGTGCTGGAGCTTAAGCTGCTCGCGGACGTGGGTCTGGTGGGATTCCCGAATGTGGGAAAATCCACGCTGATAAGTGTTGTGAGCGCCGCAAAGCCCAAGATCGCGAATTATCATTTCACGACGATAACGCCTGTGCTCGGCGTAGTTAAGCGCGGGGAGAGGTCGTTCGTGATGGCGGATATCCCGGGGCTTATCGAGGGCGCGAGCGAGGGCGTGGGGCTGGGTCACTCATTCCTGCGGCATGTGGAGCGCTGCCGGCTTATCGTCCATGTGGTGGACGTTTCGGGGATAGAGGGGCGCGATCCCAAAGAGGATTTTGAAAAGATAAATCTGGAGCTTGCCAATTTCTCCGAGGAGCTTGCGGTAAGACCGCAGATAGTCGCGGCAAACAAGAGCGATATGGCGACCGCGGAGCAGATAGCGGAATTCAGGAGCTTCATAGAGGAAAAGGGCTTGCCGTTTTTTGAGATATCTGCGGCGACCACGGCGGGCGTAGAGCCGCTGATGGACTGCGTTACGGAGCAGCTCGAAAAGCTGCCGCCCGCGAAGAGATTCGAGGTGCAGCCGCTCACGCTCGAGGAGCTGAACGAGATCGAGGAGAGCAGACACAGCTTCACGGTCGAGGTCATTGACGGGGTTTATGTGGTGGAGGCGGAGTTCCTCGCGCCGATATTGAACACGGTCAATATGGAGGACTATGAGAGCCTGCAGTATTTCCAGAGGGTGCTGCGCTCAAGCGGGATAATAGACGAGCTGGAGCGGCAGGGAATACAGGAGGACGATGTGGTTTCCATTTATGATTTTGAGTTCAATTATGTAAGGTAGCGTTAAAAAAAGAGCAACATAATGTTGGCGCATTATAGGCTGTGTAAGCTGAGAGCAACAAACCGCCCACGCAGGAATTTTCCGCAAGCCGCTGTTAAAGCAACACGGAGCGAAGCGGAGAGTTGCTTTAACGGCGGGCTAGCGCAAACGTTGCAAAGCAACGTTTGCAGCGGTGCGGAAAATTCAAATTATAATCAGGTGATTTAGATGAACTTTATCGGGACGCTGGTGCAGGGGTTGGAGCGTTCCTCGGCGGGGAGCGAGGATACCGCAAAAAGGTGATGGAGCTGTGCGGAGAGATAGCTCCCCAAAAGGCGCTGTTTGTGGGAGACGATCATTTTACGCCCAAATTGATAAAGCGGACGTGCCGCGGGCTTACCGCCGCTTTTACGGAGGAGCAAAGAGCCGAACGCGCGGCGGCGGAGGGTCTCGATTCCTGTGTGGTGCAGCTTTTCGAGCTGCCGAAAACCGAGGGCGGATTTGATCTTATATGGTATAACGGCACGGTGGAGTTCGACGGGGTAACGCAGCGGCTGAATGCTCTTAAGGAGCGCGCAAAGGGGATAGTCGTTTACCGCGCGCTGTGCTGGTTGATAGAGCCTATGCCCGATACGCGGCTGTTTTACGAGCGGCGGTTCGGAGTGATCGAGCAGATGTATACGGTGGTGTATAAGGCAAAGGAGCTGGGCTTCGGGGTAAGGGATTTCTATATCGCGCCGAAATCGGACTGGCGGGAGGGCTACTACAAGCCGCTTGACGCCGCGGCGCGGGAGTACGGGAACGTTCACCCCGACAGCAGCGACGCGTCCGCGGGGCGGGCTCTTCTCGATAAGGAGATAGATATGTTCGAGCGGCACGGCGAGGAGTTCAGCTATATTTATTTTATATTGGAAAATGAGGGATAACGAGGTAGAATGCTGACGGAAAAGGAAGCCGCGGGGTACAGTCCCAACGTGCTGGCGTTTTACGGCGACAGCGTGTATGAGGTGATGGTGCGGCGGCGGGTAGTATTACACGGTAACACCAACGCGGGGCGGCTTCACGATCTGTCGGTGGAGCAGGTGCGGGCGAAGTACCAGGCAGCCGCGGTCACGGTGATAGAACCTATGCTGACCGAGCGTGAGGCGGATATTTTAAGGAGAGGGCGCAACGCGGGCGGGATATCCGTACCGAAAAGCTCGCGCCCGTCGGAATACCGCCGAGCGACCGCGCTGGAGGCGCTGTTCGGCTATCTGAGCCTTATCGGGCGGGAGGATAGGCTGGAGGAGCTTTTCGAGGCTATCTGTGAAGCGCTGCCGACGGAGCTTTCGGGCGGCGAGGTAAAGGAGGGTGCGGAGGATATATGAGCCACGCCAAGGACAATCCCGGCAAAATGGAAAATAAAATCCTGAGGTATGTGACGGATATTTTGCTGATCATTGCCGCAAATTCGGTGTACGCGCTGGGGGTAAACGTGTTCGTTTCGCCGAACAATATAGCTCCGGGCGGCGTAACGGGCGTGTCGGTAATTATAAGCAGCATCACTCCCATTCCTGTGGGTGTGCTGATAGCGGGGATAAATATCCCGCTTATAATTCTGGGATTTATCTTTCTCAACAAGAAGATAATGGTAAAAACGCTGATCTCCGTTGCGGTGCTGTCGGTGATGACGGACGTGGTAATGGTGAACATTCCCGTTTATCGCGCGGAGGAGGGCAGCGGTATCCTTGCCGCCATATTCGGCGGACTGCTTATGGGCTTCGGTCTGGGACTGAATTATATGAGGGAGTCCACCACGGGGGGCACGGATATCATCAACAAGATCATCACCCGATTCCGCCCGACGGTCCGGCTTGGAACACTGACGCTGATAACGGACAGCTTTGTGGTGGCGTTCGGGTATATCGTGTACAGAGACTTAGACGTGATAATGTACGCTGTGATCTCGATATTTGTGCAGTCGAAGATAATCGACATAATGGTTTACGGCGGGCAGGAATGCAAGTTTATGCTGATCTTCTCGGAGCGCTTCGAGGAAATATCCGACCGCCTGCTGAAAAACAATTTCGGCGTTACCCTGCTGAAAGGCGAGGGCGCGTACAGCCGCGCGGAGCGCGAGATCATTGCAGTGGCGGTGCATAAGAGCGATTATGTGCGCGTGCGCCGCGCCATCAAGGAGATCGACCCGAGGTCTTTCGTGGTTATCACGGGGGCAAGCGAGGTCCTGGGGGAGGGATTCCAGAAGCTGGAGTGATGGCAGTTGATAGTTGATAGTGGATAGTTGACAGTTAATGTGTCCGCCTTCGGCGGACGGATCAAAATGGGGCGCGGCTTTCGGCGGCGCAGCGGGGCAATGTTCGCAGAGATCAACGCGTACTCACGCAGAAAAGCAGCGTTCGCAGAGAGCAACGCATGACTCACGCGGTAAAGTAACGTTCGCAGAGATCAACGCATAACTCACGCAGTAAAGCAACGTTCGCAGAGAGCAACGCATAACTCACGCAGTAAAGCAACGTTCGCAAAGAGCAACACATAGCCCGCGCAGGAAATTTTTCGCAACAAGGTGCAAATGCGTAGCGCAGCGGAGCATTTGCGCCGCGGTAGGCGAACGAAGTTCGCCGGTGCGAAAAATTTTTTTAAATAATTCGCGGAAAATTTCTTTTAGATAAGGAGATCAAGTAATATGTCAGGACATTCAAAGTGGAGTACCATCAAGCGTAAGAAAGGCGAGAAGGACGGCGCTCGCGCAAAGGTATTCACAAAAATCAGCCGTGAGATTTTAGTTTGTATCAAGGAGACGGGCAGCGCCGATCCCGCGAATAACTCAAAGCTGGCAACGCTTGTTCAGAAAGCAAAGGCGAATAATATCCCGAACGATAATATCGACAGGCTTCTGAAAAAGGCGGCGGGCGGCTCGGAGAAGAACGACTACGAGAACTGCGTGTACGAGGGCTACGGTCCCAACGGCGTGGCGGTAATCATAGAGTGCCTTACGGATAACAGAAACCGCACCGCGGGCGAGATACGTCATTATTTCGACAAGTTCGGCGGAAATCTCGGCGCGAGCGGCTGCGTGTCCTTTATGTTCTCGCTTAAGGGTATCGTGGTGCTGAACAATGAGGACGGCGATATCGACGAGGACAAGGCTATGGAGGATATCCTCGAGAGCGGAGCGGAGGATTTCAGCTTCGAGGAGGGCTGCGTTGAGATAACCACCGATCCCGCCGAGGTAGGCAAGGTCGCGGAGGCTCTTACGGCTCTCGGGTATGAGGTCATTTCCGCCGAGGCTGAGCAGGTGCCCTCTACATACACCAAGCTCACCGACGAGGAGCATATCAAGAAGATGGGTCTGCTGCTGGAAACTCTCGACGATAACGACGACGTGCAGAACGTTTGGCATAATTGGGAGATGGAATAAAATCGGAAATAATTTAGAGGTGCTGACGAAAGCCGTCCGCACCTCTTTTTATATATTAACCGATTTGAGATGTTATATTTTTGAGTGGAAGTTATGTTGCTATATTTTTTCTATATCGGTTATAACAAACTGCGTCTGGGTGATCCAGTTGACGTTGCTGCGCATTGATATGTTGTCGGCGGTCAGCTTTACCTTTATCGGCTCGCCGATGGGGTAATCGTCAAAGTCAAGCTCGGATTGGAATATATTTCCCGCGTAGATACTGGGGTAGTCGCTTATAAAGAAGAACTCGCCGTCGTGGGTCGCCATGTAGCTGCGGGTGTATATACCGTTCTCGGGATCAAAAGAGAAATTCACAACGGGAAGAACGCAGCTTTCCGCGTCGGGGGTGAAGAAAATATCTCCTCTTGCGTCATAGCCCTCGTCCTCGGGGCAGATGAAGATATAGCCCGTCATATCAACGCTGCCCTCAAAGCTGATATCGCTGCCCATGAAAAATACCTCGGCGATACCGAGCTCGCGCCCCAGCGTCTCGGTGTCGGGTGAGGTCAGGAAGATGACGTCGGCATTTACCGTTCCGAACATTGAGGAGACGTAGGACACCGTCAGATCGCCCAGCTTATCTCCGACAACGCAGCGCTTGTATTCCGCGGCGGGATTCTCCTCAACATTGAAGCTCCAGTTTTCCCTGTCCAGCAGATCGGCGTTGTCGGCGGAATTGTAGCTGAAGCCCCGCGGTTCGCTGTAATACGCGAAATGATCGGAGGAGGCGTATATCCACTTGGTCTTGTCCTCGTTGCCGTCGTCGTCAAAACCGTAGTTTATGTTAGTTATTTCGCTTTTGTCCACCTTTACGCCGTCGGGTCCGTAAAGGTTGTCAAGATCGGCGATCCCCTCCAGGTCTTTAGGGTCAAGGGGAGGGGAAACGTGCGGAATGTTGCTCTCCGCGGTCTCGGACGCGGTGTTCTCCGTTTCGTCGGAGCTTTCGGGAGCTTCACTTTCACGCGTGCTGTCCTCGGAGCCTATTCCGTTTTGGGAGTTTTCGGAGGGATTTCCCCCCGAACAAGCGGTAAGAAGCAGGGCGGATAATACCGCCGCCAGTGCGAGCTGTTTTTTCATAGAATTATCTCCTCTATAGGCCTAAATAGGTCGTGTGGAATTATATATCCTTGAAGTGCGCCGTCCGATAAGCGGCATTGCGAACGTAATGCGGAAAAATTGCGGATATGCTGCGGTATGTACCGACAATGCTGCGGAAGCGTTTTCTGTGATCTTACATAGCGTTT
>CAZKJC010000044.1:9434-12509 GCA_964552995.1 uncultured Ruminococcus sp. | reverse complement strand
CGATTTTTATTTGTGCTATAATACAATTACAGAGAGCGCGAACTGTGATCGGAGGCGGAGCATGAAGAATTTCTGTATTTTTGCGGACGCGGTGAATTATATTGAAGAGAACCTTTGCAGTGTCATTACACAAGAGGATATTGCGGCGGCTTGCTACTGCTCGCTGTCCTCTTTGCAGAAAGTGTGGCGGTACTGCTCCCACACCAGTCTTAAGGAGTATATCACCAAGCGGCGGCTGACGCGCTGCGCGGAGGATATCGTCCACACAAATATGACGCTGACGGAGATCGCAATGAAATATCAGTATAATTCTCCCGAGGTCTTTACAAGAGCATTTTACAAATTCTGGGGTGTTGCGCCCTCCAGGCTTAAAGAAAACTGGCGCTCAACGGGGTTGTTTCCGCGGATAATTCCCGACGAGCACAAATTCAAAGGAGGAATTTACATGGGCAGACGAGTTGATATTTCGGAGCTTTACAATGAGCTTCAGACAGCGGGCGGAGATACGTTCGTGCTGTGCTTTGATATAGTGAATTTTGACAGCGTCAATAAAAACTACGGTCGGGCAGCGGGCGACAGTGTTATCCGCGAGGTGTTCCACCGTATTGACACCGCGGCGGGGGACGAAATGACCGCGTTTCGTATCGGCGGCGATGAATTCGCGCTTGTAACGGGACTTTCGGACAAAGCCGAAGCAGACGGTATGGCACAGAAGATCATAGAACTCAACGGAAAGGCGCTTGAATACGATGGTCAGGAGATACCCGTGTCGGTGCGCGTTGGGGCGGTAAAGCTGAATTGCGGCGGTCACAGCGTGCGTTACTCGGAGCTTTTCGACCGGATGCAGAACGCTATAAACAAGACCCGCGATGTGGGCAAGGTGATGTATTTCTTAAACGATTGATTTGGGGGCGGCTTCGGGCTTATAACAGGCGCGGAGCCGCCTTTACCGTAATAAGGAGGAAACTATGTGGAATGATATTTCTTTGATATGGCAGGCTGCTTTTTCGGAGGGGTGGGAGGCGTTCAAAAACGGCTCTGTCCCCATCGGGGCGGCTATATGCGATGACAGCGGCAGGATAATATGCACCGGCAGAAACAGGCGCGGCGAGCTCACCGAGGGCAACCGCCGCATAGCCCACGCGGAAACCGACTGTCTTAATCGTCTTGATACAAAAAAGTATCCCGATTTTTGCGGCTACACCCTCTACGCCTGTATGGAGCCGTGTCCCATGTGCATGGGAACGTTTGTGATGAGCGGGCTGAGAAAGCTGCGCTCGGCGGCGCGGGACGGCTACTGCGGAGCGGTTCATTATCGGGATATGAGTAGCTACATAAAATCTAAAAATATTGACGTGATATTCGAGGGCGGCGATATGGAGCTTGTTCAGCTCACTATGCAGACATACTATGAGCTTAGGCGTATCAACGAGAGCAGCTCGGGCAGGCTTGTGATAGAGCGCTTTGCCAAGGATCGTCCGCAGGCGATGACAATAGCGCGGGAATTGTACGACGGGAGGATACTGGACAGTTACGCGGACAGCGGCGCGGGGTTCGGCGAGGTATTCGATATGATAGCGGGGAAGTAAAACGGCGGGTCGAAACAACATATCTTTATCCGGTTATAATATAAGCCTTTGGCGCATAGATTCTTATAAAAACCAATATCACGGAGGTATTTTATGGACGATATGAAAAGGCTTATAGAAAAGTACAAGCAGGAGCTGATGGAATACAGCAGAGCAGCCGCACCAAAGGAAAATCTGGCGTTTCCCGAGATGATAGGGGAGGAAGAGGCGGTTCAGACGATGTCGAACAGTGGAGCGGCTGCCGACATTCCGGAGAGCGGCGCTGCCGCGCCGACCCCGCCGCCCGCCCCGCCTGCCGTTTCTGCTCCACCCGCTCCACCGGTTCAGCCCGCTCCGTCTATGTACGAAGAAAGGCTCAATTGCCAGGGCGAACCTATACCCGACACGGAGGCTCCTCCGCGGCAGCCTATGAGAGCGCCCGCTCCGCCCGATGAACCCGTCGGAGACGATCCCGCACAGGATTATGAGGAGCTTACTCCCGTCACATTCGGCGGCAGAATGAACGATGACCGACCCGCGGAGGAGCCCTGCGAGGACGTTCCGGAAATGCCGCGTGATACGGCTTCTGCCGCCAAGCCGCCAAAGCCCGCCGAAAGCCCCGCGGAGTCCATGCCCAAGCCCGCACGAAAGCCCGAGATAATAGGCTATGTGGACGAGGACGGAACGTTTGATTACGACAGCATTTTCGGGGATATGCTGAGTGAGCCGCGGGTATCGGACAGGCGTGTATCCGCGGAGGCTCCGCGTTATGACGAGCTTCCCTCACAGCGGGAGCATTCCGATGATAATACCGCGGAAAGCGTTCGGCGGGGCGGAGACCTCGAGTTTTCGGGGGAGGTATCGGGAGTAACCGACAACTCTCCGAGAGAACCGCGCCCCGAGTTCGCGCAGGCGGGAAGCGTTACTCCGGAGCGTGCGGAGCAGCTCACCGAGCGGCCGATAAACAGCCGTCCCACCGAGCAGCTTACCGGAAGGAGCTTTGAAAACAACAACACGCCCGTAAATTCCCGCAGCGATATAAGACCGCTGCACGACGGGACCGCTCCCGCCGACCGACCCAACGGAAGTCCCGCGTATTCAAACCTGCAGGATTTCGAGCCCTGCGACGAATATGACGGCAGCGGCAGCGTACAGCAGGGTAACAATTTCCGCTTTCAGGTATACACCGCCCGCGACGCGCTGCCGATCAAGGGCGCGAGCTGCATTATAAAAAGAAAGAACAACGGCGGGTACGTCACCATGTATGAACAGGTCACCGATATCAGCGGGCAGACCGCTCCGGTAGCGCTTCCCGCGCCGCCCGCCAGCCTGTCGCAGTCCCCGGGCAACACCGTTCAGCCCTACGCTCTTTATGACGCGGAGGTAAGAGCCGAGGGCTATAATACCGTTGAAATAAAAAATATCCCCGTTTTTGAGGGAGTGCTGTCGGTGCAGCGCGTCGCTATGATACCCAGGACGGAGGAAAGCATTACCGAGATCATTGATG
>CAZKJC010000044.1:0-9424 GCA_964552995.1 uncultured Ruminococcus sp. | reverse complement strand
TACATACAAATGATCCCGGACTTGCAATCCAGAAGGCTATCCAGAAACGATCACCGTCCACCTCGGAACGCCCGATTCGGACGCGATGAACGTTTCGCTGACATTTCCGAATTATATAAAGAACGTCTGCTCCAGCGAGATATTTCCCACCTGGCCCGAGGCGGCGCTGCGGGCGAATATATACGTTCAGATAACCTTTGCGCTCAACCGCGTATACACCGAGTGGTACCGCAGCCGCGGCTACAATTTCGATATCACGAGCTCCACACAGTACGACCAGGCGTTTGTGTACGGGCGCGATATTTTTAATAATATCAGCAATATCGTGGACGAGATATTCAATAATTATGTCGTAAGACAAGGGAACGTCGAGCCGCTTTTCACGCAGTTCTGCAACGGCACCACCGTGACCTGCCAAGGGCTTTCACAGTGGGGAACGGTCACTCTCGCAAACCGCGGAATGACCCCATATGAGATATTGCAGTACTACTACGGCGACGATATAAATATAGTCCGCAACGCGCCGATAGCCTCCTACTCCGAGAGCTACCCCGGGACGCCATTCGGCTTCGGCTCGTCGGGGAACGAGGTACGGACGATCCAGATGGAAATGAACCGTATCAGCAATAACTATCCCGCTATCAACAAGATCGTTCCCGCCAACGGAGTGTACGGCGAAAGCACGGTTGAGGCGGTGAGAACCTTTCAGGGAGTGTTCGGGCTGCCGCAGACGGGTATCGTAAACAAGGCTACATGGTATCAGATAAAATATATTTTCGTCGCGGTAAAGGGGCTGTCGGAGCTTTCTACGGAGGGACTCACCGAGGAAGAGGTGACAAATCCCTACGAATCCTCGGTACAGCTCGGCTCCTATGGCAACGAGGTGCGGCAGGTGCAGTATCTTCTCAATGTTATCGCCTACTTCAATCCCGCCGTGCCCACGGTGTCCTCCGACGGGGTATTCAACAGAGAAATGCAGCGGCAGGTCATAGCCTTCGAGGAGTTCTATGGGCTTACCCCCGACGGCGTGGTGGATTTCCGCACCTGGCAGCTTATGCGGAAAATATACGCGGATATACTGAACTCGCTCCCCGAGGGGTATACGGGAACGACAGCCGCTCTGTACCCGGGCTACAACCTGACCCCGGGCATGAAGAACGACGACGTGCGGCTGCTCCAGACCTACCTGCGGCTTATCGGGCAGAATATCAGCGGCATTCCCGTGGTGGACGTTACGGGATATTTCGGCGAGAACACCGAAAACGTCGTGAGGATATTCCAGCAGCTCTACGGCATTCCCGTTACGGGGATAGTCGGCGCGTCCACATGGGATTCCATCGCCAAGGAATATAACTATATCCGCTTCGGGACATAAATAAGGCGCGGGAGCTTTTTTGCTCCCGCGCCGTGGTCTGTTTATAAATTGTTGATCTTGGCTGTTATGCTTTTAAGGCAATACCGCACAAAGCGCGTAGCGCGGGCTTTGTGCGGTGTTGCCTTAAATCAAATAATTCAGTGCAGCCTGTTATATTCTTCGTCGCCGACCGCCTCCAGCCATTCATTGGAGCCGTTCTCACCCGGAACCTCAATTGCCAGATGAGAAAACCAGCTATCGGACGCCGCTCCGTGCCAATGCTTCACGCCAACGGGAATGTTTACCACATCTCCCGGGTGAAGCCGCTGCGCTTCCTTTCCCCATTCCTGATAGTAGCCCTCTCCGGCAAGGCAGACGAGAATTTGTCCGCCGCCCTTGTCCGCGCGGTGAACGTGCCAGTTGTTCCGGCAGCGCGGTTCAAAGGTTACGTTGAACATACCTACCTGCTCCGTGGAAACGGGCGCCAGATAGCTTTGCCCAATAAAAAACTGCGCAAATCCGTCGTTCGGCGCGCCGATGGGGAATATCATATTCGCGGCGTGCGCGGCTTTCGCGTCCTCGGCGGCAGTTTCCGTTTTCCATACGTCCTTTGCAAGGCGAAAAACCGCCCACGCTTTCGGCCAGCCCACATAAAATCCCGTATGAGTAATGATCGCCGCCGCTTCCGACCTTGTCACGCCGTGAGCCTTCGCGTTCTCCAGATGATAGATAAGCGAGGAATCCGTAATGCCCGACGACATAAGCGCGACCATTGTTACGATACAGCGCGTCTTCAGATCAATATCACCGTTGTTCCAGTTTTCTCCGAACAGAACATCATCGTTAAAGTGCGCGAATTCGGGCGCAAAATCACCGAGCTGCGTTCTTCCCGCCGTCTGTACTATTTTTTCGCTCATAATCCTTTACCTCCGTTGTTGAATATGTTTTATTTGCCGAAAAACGAATCGATCTCGATCATTCTCGCTGCCTGATCGACGTGGAACGGACAGCGCCTGTTGCAATGACCGCATTGAATGCAGGAATCCGCTTTTGCGGCAAGATTTTCATAATGGCTTTTCGCAAGCGCGTCTCCCGCCCTTGAAAGGTCGTAATATTTGTTGATAAGTCCCACGTCCAGTCCCGCGGGACAGGGCTGACAGTGGTTGCAGTAGACGCACTTCCCCTCCGCGTCCTGCGGCGCGAATGAACCGATGACGGAGTAATCCTTTTCCGACTCCGCCGCGCCGCAAAATCCGAGTATGCGGAGCAAGTCCGCTTTATTCCGTATTCCCGGAAGAACGGTAAGCACACCGGGCTTATCCAGCGCGTACTGAATGCATTGATATTCCGTCAAAGCTTTTCCGAACGGCGAGGTTTTTGCACTTAAAAGCTGCCCGCCGCTGAACGCTTTCATTACAGAGATCCCTACTCCCTCGGCTTCACAGCGGCGATACAGACTCATGCGTTCATCCACGCCGCCGAAAGCGTATTCACCGTGACGGTAATCGTAGCCGGGATTGATACTGAACATCAACATATCCGGAATTCCCATGTCCAGCACCCTCTCGGCAAGACTCGGCGTATGCGAGGAAAGACCGATATGCCGCACCGCGCCCTGCGCTTTCAGCTCTTCAATGTAGCGGATAACGCCCGCTTTTTCGATTTTTTGAAGATCGGCCTCCTCGTCAATGCAGTGAATAAACCCGAAATCGATGTGATCGGTTTGAAGCGCTTTCAGCTGCCAATCAACGGAACGTTTGATCGTATCGAGATCGGTCGTCCAGCCGTAGTTTCCCGTCTCGTAATCAGCCCCGAAATGTATCTGAAAATAAACTTTATCCCGAACGCCTGATATTGCGCGTCCGTATGCGGCAAACGGCTTTGCCTCGGACGACGCCATATCGAAATAGTTGATCCCCTTTTCGACGGCAAGCGCGACCGTTTCCTCGATCTCTTTCTCACTTGAAGCCTGTATTGAGCTTGTTCCGAGTCCTAAAACGCTGATCTGCTCGTCGCCTTTTGGAAGCTTGCGGTATTCCATAATGTATCCTCTCTAAAATCCGATTTCTTTCAGCCAATTTTTTACCCTATACAATATTATATCATATTCTGCGAAATTTTCAACCCTGTTTTTTAAGGCAATACCGCAAGATCTTTGTGTGGTATTGCCTTAAATTTTTGGCACGTCTCCCCACCGGATCGGATAACCGATAAATACAATATCGTACCGCTCCATATTGTTGACCGATCCGGAGATAGCGGGGCGGGAACTTGAATCATTCATTTCGATCGTGGAGCGGCTGCCGTCATCGTGATAATTCAGATCGGCATTCGGGCTGTCGGATAATCGGTCAGAACCACATTAAAAACTTATTGACAATAGGGGTATTTATAATCGCCTATGCAATAACATTTATCCTGGTTCAAAGATAGATGAAAGATAAATTTAAGTTTTTTATTAAGGGAAATTTAAGAAATTTATGTTATTATTGCTTTAGCGTATATAATTCCCCGCAGACCTATCGTAGAATAAAAATATTTTGAAAGGAATGGGGCGCTTGAATCCGCTTTAAGCGCCCCTAATGTAAAAAAGTGAAATACGTTTTATACAATATCCGAAATCTAGCCAAAAACGAAAAATTCATATTTGCGATAATGCTTGTGTGCGTATTCGCTTCGGCGTGGATAATGACCTTTTCCTACGGCTTGTATCAGAACTTTCATACGATGGCTGTCGAGGGAGAAACCAGCTATAAGAGTCTGCGCCCGGAGATCGTGGAGGGCGAAACGCTTACACACGGTGAGTTCAAGGAATATCTTGATTCTATTTCCTCTGATATGCTGAATGACGCTGACATTATATTATGTGAAACATTTGTCGACGATTATACCGTGCTGGTATCAAGATTTACGGTGCGCGACGGGGTGTATCTTACCTCGTCGTTTATTGTCGACAATTGGAGAAGCAACGGTCTGATCGCGACAGGACGTTTTATTACAGACGTCGAGGAGATGTACGGTACTCATTCCGTTATGGTAACGGACGACTCCGAGAATTTCGGTAAACAAACACTGGAGCTCTTCGGCGAGCAGTATGATATTATCGGAACGCACAAGTCATACGGGACGATAGTTCCTTTTTTGTCGCTGCCGGAGGAAACGCCGGTAACAAGTATTTCTGTGAGATTTGAAAATATGATCTCACGCAAATGCTATGACGAGTTCGTAAGTAAGGCGGTGGAGACGATCCCGGGCAAGCTTCGATTTTCCGAGCTGACTCTGCCCGACGAGGAAAGTATGTACATCTATAATAACATTATGGTAATATCGGTGCTGATAGCCGCGCTTACAATACTTAACTTTGCGTTTTTGTATAACTTCATCTTCCGCAAACGTCGTCGTCAGCTAGCCATAATGCGAATTTGCGGCTGTACCGCGCAAAGAGCGTGGCTGATGTGTCTCGGCGAGTGCTGCCTTATCTGCATTCCGACGTTTCTTGCGGGAATGGCAACATATATTCCGTTTATGCACGGAGTTCTGGCGGAGCTGTTTGAATATATGGAGGCATCCTATAACGCAATAATCTACGCGGCGATCTTTGTAATATATGTAGTTATTCTGATAGTAATTATGGGTCTTATGCTGTCGGGAGAAATTAACAGCGAATTGGCGGAAAGCAGAAAGGACGGTGAGCGCTGATGCTTTTTAAGACAGCTCTGAAAAATCTGGGGAGAAACCCCGCTATGAACGCGATATGTCTTCTTCAGCTTACGGCAGTTTTTCTTATCGCCGCCATTATGGTATCGACAATGTATGTGAGGTATATAAAGTACGAGCCGGTAAAGGAACTGCTGGAGAGTACGGGAGTATATAGCCATTATCTCGGTCGTGGCGGCGCGGTAATCCCCGGTGGCAACGAAATGGACATAGTTGATTCTTATTTCTGGACTGAGGATATTCGCGAATATATGGAGGCAAAATCCATAGTGGCAATTCAGTACGGATGGTTTACTAACGAGGAATTGCATGAAATTCTGTTGAATTTTATCGAAACTGATGAGGAACTCCCCCACTCGTCCGCTTCGGGAATGTTTTATGACGATTTTTTGATAGAATGCTATACTCCACAACTTAAAAGCGGAAGATGGATAGACCCCGAATCGGACGAGCTTGAAATAGTAATCGTTGAGGGGGCGCTCGGACTTAATGTCGGCGACACACTGAAGCTGTATTTGGACGAGGTGTTGAAAACAGAACTTGTTACGGTGAGGGTAGTCGGGATACTGGAGAACGGCGCGGATATCCTCGGCAGACACAGCTCGCGTGTAACAAGCGGCGACACCTACCGCTATTTGTATCAACCGTATTATGTCGACGTTGAGAGCGGTGATCTTTTTCTCGCTTCGGCGGGCGCGCTTCACAGACTTTATCCCGCCGCAGAGGTCATAACGACTTCGGCATTTATCCTGTATGATTCGCCGGACATAGATATGGACGAAGTGCTGAGGCATGCTGCACAGATAAATTCGGGTGTTACCATCAAGCTTGATGATATGAACTCCAACAGCAGGGCATATCTCCGCGAGCAGCTTTTACGGCTTCTCCCGATAGTTATAGTGCTGATGATACTTGTGGTAGTAAGCTCGGTAAGCGTTTCGGCAATTGCCGCGAGGCGGAGGCTCAGAGACTATGCAAAATATTACGTTCTTGGATTACGGTGGGGACAATGCGCTATGGTAAATCTTTTTCAGTCTCTGACGGTGGCAGCGGCGGCGCTTATTATCTCTGTCGCGGCTATGTCGGTGATAAGCGTTACTGCGCTTTCGGAAGCGATAACTGTTATCTGGAACGGTTGGACGATCCTCGCTCTGCTTGGTATTCTGATACTGTATCTGATATTCTCGATGATAATGCCGCTGATAATGCTTAGCTCAACAACGCCGAAGTCTTTGCTTCAATCGGAATAGGAGGACAAAATGGTAGAAATTTTAAATGTTACAAAAACCTATAACCCTAAAAAGTCAAACGAATTTACCGCGCTGAAAAACGTTTCACTGACGATAGAGGACGGAGAGATGGTCGCTATAATCGGAACGTCCGGCGCGGGAAAATCCACACTGCTGCACATTCTAGCTTGTATCGACAGCTATCAGGGTGGGGAATATAAAATCGACGGCACCGTGGTAAAAAAGCTCTCCGAGAAAAGAGCCGCACAAATACGCAATGATAAGATCGGAATGGTCATGCAGGATTTCGCACTGGTTGAGGACTTTTCGGCAATCGAAAACGTTTTGCTTCCGTTGAATTTTGCGAAAAAGAAAAAGCCGAACCGCCGCGAGCTTGCAATGAATGCGCTGAAATCCGTTGGTATGGACGAGTTTGCGAAAAAGCCCGTAAACAAGCTCTCGGGAGGACAAAAGCAGCGTGTGGCTATTGCCCGTGCCATTGTCAACATGCCCTCACTTATACTTGCTGATGAACCTACGGGCGCACTGGATACCAAAACGTCATCGGAGATCATGGGAGTTTTCAAAAAATTGAACTCCGAGGGAAAAACAATTGTGATCGTTACCCATGACCCAAAGGTCGCGGAGCAATGCGAGCGGATCATCGAGATATCAGACGGGGAGATAGTGGGCTGACACTAATTTTCAAAAACTTTACAAATAGAGGACGAATTTTACCTTGAATATATCAAGCGTTTCTTTGACGACAAAGTTTACAATCGCGGAATAATGTACTATCTGCAAGGAATGACACAAGCAGAGATAGCAGATATCGAGGGAGTTTCGGCAATGGCAGTTCATAAAAGTCTTGTCAAATTCAATAGGGTTATGACAGGATTGTACAAAAACGAGTTCTAAATATACCGCACCTTGAAAAAATGGTTCAAATAAAGTTGACTGCTCTTTAGCTTATCATGATCTACATCAACCTGCGCTCGCTTCTGGAGCGCCGAAATATGACGCAGACGGAGCTTTCCAAGCCGATGGGGATACGCCCCTCGACCATCTGCGATCTCTGCAACAATAACGCTGATTTTATAAAGCTCGATTATTCAAACTGCATTTTAAAAGCTTTAAAATGCAGTTTGAACGAGGTTTTAATTTTTGAAGATAGTAGAAATAAATATTTTTTCTCTCCCTTTTTCTGAGTGCTGTTGAATTGTTGAAATTTGTGCAGAGTGTACAAATTCCCAAAAAATTTTCAACATTAAAATTTTATAGGTGTCAAAATGAGTGCTTTGTCCCTTTTCAGCATCTATGAAACCACGAAGCCATTTGAGCAAATGTTTTAGCCGCCGATTTTATGTTTTCCGGAGGCTTGTTTTTTGTGTTTTGAGTGTCAAATTTTTGCGTGTCAGGCAACAAAAAATTATTGGATTTATTTCCGAAAACTCTTGACCTTTTAATTCTTTTTGGATATAATATAAATAAAAGAGGTGTATCGAATGAAACTGATTGAAAGAAAAGAATATTTTGAAAAATTGGTCGCGCTGCGCGATAAGCAAATAATCAAAGTTGTGACGGGAGTGCGCCGCTGCGGAAAGTCTACGCTCCTTGAAATGTTCCGCAGCTATCTGACGGATAACGGCGTTTCCGAAAAGAACATTATTTTCATAAACCTTGAGGATTATGATTTCAAAGAACTGCGTCAGCCCGACGCACTTCACAAATATATCAAAAGCCGTTTAGTCAAGAATGAAACAACATACATCTTCATTGACGAAATACAGCAGTGCAACAGTTTTCCCGAAGTTATCGACAGCTTATATATCAAGCCGAACGTCGACATATATTTGACAGGCTCTAACGCGACCATGTTATCGGGAGAGATCGCAACTTTATTGACGGGGCGCTATATTGAAATATCAATGCTACCGTTGTCTTTTAAGGAATATGTTTCGGCAACGAACGGTGATAATCTGCCGCAAAGATACCGCGAGTATCTTGAAACAGGTGCATTTCCGTATGCACTCAATCTGCTTGGACAGCCAAAGGAGCTAAAGGATTACCTTGAGGGATTGTATAACACTATCGTCGTAAAAGATATCGCAAACCGCAGAAAAATATCCGATACTATGATGCTGGAGAGTATCGTTAGTTTCGTGTTTGATAATATCGGAAATCCGCTTTCCTCAAAAAAGATCGCCGATACCATGACTTCCGACGGACAAAAAATCGACGTAAAAACCGTAGAAAAATATCTGAACTCTTTGCTTGAAAGCTTTATTGCGTATCGCGCGACGCGCTTTAATATTAAGGGAAAGCAGCATTTGAAAACGCTTGAGAAATATTATGTTGTAGATATTGGATTACGGTATATGCTTTTAGGCTCTGCGTCAACGGACGTGGGACATATACTTGAAAATGTGGTATATTTAGAACTGATTCGTCGAGGATTTGAGGTTTATGTAGGCAAACTCGGAGAATTAGAAGTTGATTTTGTCGCAATAGACAATAAGAAAACGGTTTATTTTCAAGTTGCCGCAACAGTTCGTGATGAAACCACCTTGCAACGCGAGCTTGCTCCGTTAGAGAAAATCAATGACCATTATCCTAAAATTATCCTTACTCTTGATGATGATCCCGAGGCGGATTACAATGGAATTCGTCGCCTAAACGCGCTGGAATGGCTTATCGGAAATGTCGAATAATATCAGAGCCGACCTCTTACGAGATGCCATGCCGATCCGTCACCGTAATGGTAAACATCGGCTCTCCGGGATCCTTGATCTGTCTGCCGTTCTGCCATGTCGTTTCCTTGAACGGATTGATGATCGGCTGCGGTTCTTCGACAAGGACGGCGGAATGTTCTCCGCGGTGATTGCTTACCCCGCTGTCCTGACGAGCCGTTATGCATCGGGCGTTGTCGGTTATTTGCGGATTAGGATTTTGATCTATAAGATACAGCCCCGTTTTGCCGCCGCCACCGCCCGATCCGGAACATTGAGTGACAGCGTCGCCGCTTGTAAGGTAAACTCAGCTGCCTTGAGAGCCTCCCATTTATTAACATCCGCAGATCTTTCTTGTACTGCGTTCCGAAAGCCAATATTTCGAGGGGACTTCG
>CAZKJC010000043.1:11148-12522 GCA_964552995.1 uncultured Ruminococcus sp. | reverse complement strand
TTTTCGCGTGGAGCGGAGCTCTGCGCAAGCGCGGCGAGCTGGACAATATCCCCGCACTGTGCGATTACGCGGACAAGCTGGAAAAGGCTTCAATCATGACGATGGAGGACGGCATTATGGACAAGAACCTCGCGGCGATGTCCAAGCTGGAGAACAAGACTCCCGTTGATACGGAAACATTTCTTAAGGAGATCAACAACAGGCTTGCGGAGCTTATGAAGTAAGCCGGCTACTTATAAGGTGCATATATGCAACAGAAAAGCAACATCTCAAATTCGGTCATTCGCAGGCTGCCGCGTTATTATCGCTTTCTCGGGGAGCTTTTAAAAGCGGGCACGGCAAAGATATCCTCCCGCGAGCTTTCGGAGAAAATGCGGCTGACCGCCTCGCAGATACGTCAGGATCTGAATTGCTTCGGCGGCTTCGGGCAGCAGGGCTACGGCTATAATGTGGCGGAGCTCCGCAGGGAGATCGCGCATATCCTCGGACTTGACCATATACGGAAAATAATATTGATAGGCGCGGGAAATCTCGGACGCGCGATAACGATGCACGTTGACTTCCGGAAGTACGGCTATGAGCTTATCGGGATATTTGACAGCAATTTAGCTATGGAGGGCATAGAGATCGCGGGGATATCCATAATGCACACCAACCTGCTCAGAAATTTCTGCGAGGAACACCGCCCGCAGATGGCGGTGCTGTGCATTCCGCGGTCGGGGGCAAAGGAAACGGTCATGTCGCTTATGTCCTACGGGATAAAGGCGTTCTGGAATTTTTCGCATTATGATATCAATTTTGATTTCCCCGACGCGGACGTGGAGAACGTTCACCTTACCGACAGCCTGATGACGTTGTCCTATACGGCAAAAGATCACGCCGAATGTGATTCGGAGGGGTAGTTAAAGCATAACGACCGAGAAGCTTCTCGGTCGTTTTTGTGCCCGCGAAAGGCTCTGTTAAGCCAATGTTAACTTTGGTTGACAAACTTCAAGCGGTAATTGGTAGACTTTTTACGGAAATTCGGGTAAAATTTGATCATGGAAGCAGGGCGGTTTTTCCGCCTTATGCCGACAAAAATTATTTTTAACGGAGGTAATAATATGACATTTTCCGAAAAACTTATGCAGCTCCGCCGACAAAAGGGCTGGTCGCAGGAGGAGCTTGGCGAGAAGCTGGACGTCACACGGCAGACCGTTTCAAAGTGGGAGCTTGGCAGCACAACTCCCGAGATGGAAAAGCTGATAGCAATATCCGAGCTGTTCGGGATATCCATTGACGAGCTTGTAAAGGACAGCGAGGGGAGCTCTCCAATGGAGGAAACAGCGGAGATATCCGACGCCAAGCCGCGCATGGTGCGCCTTGGCGAGTGGA
>CAZKJC010000043.1:0-11138 GCA_964552995.1 uncultured Ruminococcus sp. | reverse complement strand
AATGCCCATCGTACATATCAACGCCAGGGGCGCGGCTAAGGGCGTTGTGGCGATAGGTCTTGCCGCAAGGGGGATATTTGCGATAGGGCTTGCTTCGCTGGGCGTTATATCATTGGGTGTAGTTTCGGCGGGAGTGCTTGCGATAGCCGGAATCGCGGCGGTCGGGATCGGCGCTTCCGGCGGGCTGGCAGTGGGATTGTTCGCCTGCGGCGGCTGTGCCGCGGGACTTTTCGCGCTCGGCGGTGTAGCAGTGGGCTGGGACGTTTTGGGCGGAGTCGCCCTGGGAAAATACGCATTCGGAGGGGCAGCCGTAGGGGATATCGCCGTAGGCGGGTCGGCTTCGGGGATCATCGCGATAGGGAAACAGCCCTCGGGCGAGATCGCGATAAATCTTCCCGTTGCCGCCGAGGATATCAGAGCCATAATCACCGAAAGGCTTCCCGATACCCCGAAATTTATCGTCGACTCCTTTTCGGCAATGGCGGAATCTATCAATGAATAACAAAGCCCCCCGCAGCGCCTGTGTGCTCTGCGGGGAGATTTTATTCCTGTTCGTCTATTCCGAAGTAAAAATATTTAAGTATCTCCTCGGCGCTTTTTCCGCGCAGGGCAAGCTCGTTGGCGTAATTCAGGCTCATACCCAGATTATCGCCGTACCCGCGGCAGGAAAATCTGAACCTGTCCTCGGAATATTCAACGGATATCGCCGCGCTCCTTAGATCGAGAGCGTTCCTTAATTCCTCTCCGGACAGCTCGCAGCCGCCGAAGCTGATGGATTTTAGGGTACCGCTGTCGTAATATTGAGGGTCGGCGAACCATATGGAGCAGTCGGCGGTCAGAGCGGGCTCGCACAGAGGGGAAAGCGCCGAGTAAACGTGCTGATCGGTAAAGGAAAAAACGCTGCCGTAACCCTCGCACTCCATGTCAAGCTCCGTCGGGACGGATACGAGATACGGAAAGCCGCCTCCGAGAACGTCGGCGGCGCTGTCGGTGCAGCCCGAGGATATCTCGCATACCGCCGCGAAGATAGGTTCGCCGTTATAGGTGAGCGGGGGAGCGTTCTCGGCGGCGTCGGCGTATTTTGACAGATATTTTTCGCCGTGGAGTTCCGCCGCCTCCTCGGGCGTTATATAGGGAAGTCCGGGCAGCTTGTCGGAGTAATCCGCGCCGCTGTAGCTGAATACTCCGCGCCGCGCCCGATAATACCGCGCATTGGAGCTGACACACGCCGCCGCCGCTCTCAGGGCTTCGCGTTCGCATTTAGGGGAGATCATACCCTCAAGACAGCCGATGATGTAGTCGCGGCTGCTTACGGTGATGATCTGCCCCTTTTCCTCCAGCAGAACTGTGACGTATTCCTCGACATCGGTATCGGAGCTTTCCTGCGGTTCGGCGGGCTTTCTGAAAATAATCACTGCCGTGAAAACCGCCGCCAGAACAAGCAGCGCCGCGGCGGAGACCAATGGTATTTTCATTGTATTTTTCTCCTTTTTTCGCATTTGAGAATTTTGCAATTTATTTAAAGTTTTTATTCATTTTTGCTTTTTTCTATTGACTTTATCGGGCGGATAATGTATAATGGTATAGTACGACTTATATAAAGGCTGATACAACGCAAGATTTTCAAATTTAAATAAATTTGCTCAGATCAAAAAAGAAACGGAGAACGCAAAATGAATATTGAAGAGCTGCGTTCCTCATCTACATTGGAAAAGATGTGTGAGGACTTTACTAAAAATACCACCATTGACAATTCCCTTTACGGAAAGTTCGGCGTTAAGCGCGGACTCAGAAATTCCGACGGATCGGGAGTCGTTGCGGGGATAACCAACGTGTGCTGCGTGCACGGCTACGTTATCAGCGAGGGCGACAAGCAGCCCATCGAGGGCGAGCTTATCTACCGCGGTTACAGCGTCAAGGACCTTGTAATCGGAGTGCTTAAGGACAAGCGCTTCGGATACGAGGAGGTCGCTTATCTGCTGCTGTTCGGCGCGCTTCCCACGGATAGGCAGCTTAACTCCTTCTGCTCGCTTATCAGACAGTTCCGCGAGCTGCCTATGTATTTCAGCGAGGACGTCATCATACGCTGCCCCTCGCCGAATATCATGAACAAGATGGCGCAGGCGGTGCTGGCGCTGTACGGGTTTGACGAGGCTCCCGAGGACAAAACGGTGCAGAGCGAGATGATAAAGGCTATTTCCGTTATCTCCAAGCTGCCAGCGATCATGGTGGCTTCATACCAGGCAATGAGGAGATTTTACCACAACGATTCCATGGTAATGCACCCGTTCAAGGAGGACGAGAGCCTTGCGGAAAGCATTCTGTCAACGCTGCGCGACGACAGGAGCTACACTCCCGAGGAGGCGCACCTGCTTGATCTGTGCCTTATGCTCCATGCGGAGCACGGCGGCGGAAACAACTCCACCTTTACCTGCCGCACGGTATCCTCATCGGAAACGGACGCATATTCCGCCTATGCGGCTGCGATATGCTCCCTAAAAGGACCGCGCCACGGCGGAGCCAACATCAAGGTAATGGAGATGCTGGAGCACATCAAGGCGGGCGTTTCCGACTGGGACAGCGACAGCGAGGTGAGCGACTTCCTGCACCGGATAATGCGTAAGCAGGAGGGCGACGGTTCGGGGCTGATATATGGTATGGGTCACGCGGTCTACACCTTGTCCGACCCGAGAGCGGTGATACTGAAAGAAAACGCCATGAATCTTGCCAAGGGCACAGAGTTCGAGGCGGAATTCCGTCTGCTTGACACCATTGAGCGCCTCACTCCGAAAGTATTCGCGGAGGAACGCGGTGACATAAAAAATATATGCGCAAATGTTGATATGTATTCGGGTCTTGTGTATAAAATGCTGAAGATCCCCGTAGAAATGTATACGGCTCTGTTCGCCTGCGCGAGAATGGCGGGCTGGTGCGCGCACAGAATGGAGGAAATGATAAACGGCAAGCGGATAATCCGTCCCGCTTACAAGGCAATAAATCTCAACAGGACATACATACCGCTTGAAAAGCGTTGATCGCGGGGAAAGAGAGAGGGAAAAATGAGAAAAAACAGCAGGCTTTCGGTATGGCTTATGGCGGGAGCGTTTGTATTGTGCTTTGTTTTAAGGCTTTTTCAGATAATTATGGGAACGGATATGACCTCGGGTTTTCTGTATCACGACAACGGATTTTTGCTTGATTGGGGCTACTACGCGCTGATGATAATAACCTTTATCCTGGCGATAGTTTTCGCGGTCGTCGACGGCAAAAAGGGAAGCTTCGCGGCTGCTCCGATAAGCGATATTTCCGATGGAAGAGCGGCGGCGATCGGCTTCGGACTGCTTCTGACGGGAGTGTGCGCCGTTTATGAGGGCATTTCCGAGAGGAATGCGATAGCTCCGCTGAAGCTGCTTATATATATCGATCTTATCGCGGGCGCTCTGATGGTCGTGCTGGCGTTCATAACGCTGTATAAAAAGGAGTTCAAGCCCGCGCTGGGATTCGGCTACGTTGTCCCGGGCGCGTATTTCATGCTGCGCGGAGTATGCATTTTCATGAAGCGCATGGTCGTGGCGGCTGTTCCGGAGTATCTTATCGAAGCGTTATCGGTTCTGATAGGCTCGCTGTTTTTTATGCAGTTTTCCAAGCTGCTTTCGGGTAACGAAAAGAAGCTCACGCGGATAACCGTCAGCGCATACGGTGTCACGGCGGCGGTGCTGACGCTCTCCTCCGCGCTGGCGACCATTATCACGAGCGTTGCGGCTCCCGAGGAGATATCTTCAAGGATAACCGCCTCTGCCAATACCGCGGAGCTTTTCTTCCAGGCGGGAATGGGCGAGGACGCCTACTTTATGGTCTATACCCCTTGGGTAAATGTGGCTATGGGAGTTACGGCGGCAATATCCGTTATCGTGCTTTTTATGGGCAAAAAGAATAAAGAACTCATGACCGAAACGTCGGAGGAAAGCAACATTTAAGGGCGCGTAGGCAAACAACCTATGATTTAGGTCAATAAATTTGTGTTTATGTAGGAAGGCAGATTATAGGAATGAATAAACTTATTTTGATTGCAGGCGCGTCAGCGACGGGAAAATCGAGATATGCCAAACATCTCGTCAATTCCTTGAAGCTTCCTGTTATAAGCAAGGATTCAATAAAAGAAGTAATGCATGATGGATTAAATTTCAATGCTGAGACAGTTGAGCAGACACAATATTATGGCGCATGTGCGTATAAGCTATTCTTTCATTTTGCAGAATGCCTGATGAAAAGTGAAGTTGACTTTTGTTTGGAGAGCAACTTTACTAATCAGGGAAAAGATATAATACTTTCACTTTTAGAGACCTATAATTATGAATCAATGACTATATTTTTGAATGCCCCCATTAGAACTTCTGCATCAGAGATTTATAAATAGGGAAAAGACGGAAGAACGTCATATAGGGCTAAGCAATGGCGTTTACAATGATTTTGAAACATATAAGAAAGTTGCCATACATCAGACAGAGTTTGATTTGGGTGATAAACGGGTCGAAGTTGATGTATCAGATTGGGATAAAGTGGATTATGAATATATTGATTCGAAAATTAAAGAGTTTATAAATCAGTAAGGCTATTGTCGGATATACAGAAAATCTAGTATGCGCTCGCGGCGGAACTGACATACGCACCGGATTTTGTTGCCGTAGGGGAATTTTGAAATTCTTTGAGATAATCAGCTTTTCGTCAACATTTATAAAAATCTTTTTAATATTTTTTGAAAAAGGTCTTTTAAAAATCTTTATAATATGGTATAATTGGTTAGGTATTGCTTTTGGCGATCACCTAACCATTTTTTATGTAACCATACAAGAGCATTTATTTCCCATTCGGAGGGGTTTTGTGAAAATAAATATACTGCGCGCTTTGATATGTGGTCTTATCATGATATCGCTATGCGGCTGCTCCGCCGGTCTTTCCGTGGAGAATATGCTGACGGCGCCCAAGCTGGACTCGGAGCAGAGCGCCATATACCAGGCGCTCATCAACAGCGTCGGTTCCGGAGTGAAGCTGAAATACCCCAAAAGCGGCGATTACCGCTCCGCCTTTGTTCTCAAGAATATTGATGATGAGGAGGGCGACGAGGCGCTGGTGTTCTACGAGAGCCAGACCGTGCAGTCGGGCGAGAGCGCTCTGCGGCTCAAGATACTTGATAAGGACGGCGGGAGCTGGGCTGCGGTGTATGATATCGCCTGCGTCGGCAGCGAGGTGGACAGTATCAGCTTCGCGCAGCTTGGAAATACCGAAAATGTGGATATAATAATCTGTTACAGCCTGCTCAATCAGTCGGAGAGATCGTTCAGCGTGCTTAATTACAGCGATGGGATACCCGTTGAGCTTTTCTCGTCGACCTACGCCTGTCTTGAGGTCATCGACCTGAACGCGGACGGCAGCGACGAGCTGGTGTGCGTGGTGAACGACAAGGCAAATCAGATGTCCACCGCCATGATGTTCACCAACTCGGAGAATGGCTTTGAGAAGCTCTCGGAGACGCGGCTCGGCGGAGAAGCCTCGGATTATGTGCGGACGGTCAAGGGGCAGCTCTCCGACAGCACCACCGCGCTTTTCCTGGATTATTCCCGCGGAGCGGGGCAGTACGGAACGGACGTGGTCTACTGCTACGGCAACAGGCTGGTCACTCCCGAGGGCGGAGCGGGTCTGATATCGCGTTTTACCAACGATTATATGGCTGACATACCATGCTCGGATATCGACAATGACGGGTTTATCGAGATACCCTCGACCGCGCCGCTCCCGGGCTATGAAACGCTTACCCGACCTGAGCAGCTCTGCGCGGTGAGGTGGTATACGGTAAGCGACGATAATTTCACTATGGAGCATTACAGCTATTTCAGCAGCAAATACAGCTTTGCGCTGCTGTTCCCCAACAGATGGCAGGGCGTGGTCTCGGCGGTGGTGAATTTCGCGGACAATGAGATAATCTTCATTTCCTATTCCGCCGACACCGGACTTGAGGTAAACGAGAAAACGGAGCTTATACGGATACGCTCCGTGGATAAGGACGACGTTGACGGTCTTGACGCGGCAAAGGGTATGCGGGTGCTGGGTGAGAGCGACGAAACCGTTTACTGCTGCTCGGAAAGCGCCGATTATCTCACGGGAAATCTTGCGCTGACCGAAAGCGAGCTGGAAAACTGCTTTATCATTTTGTAAACGAGGTAAGTATGGGACATTGCATCAACGCTGTTATAGGCGCGCGGGATCCCGTCCGCAGGCTCGCGGAGGATTGGCTCATAGAGGTGACAGAGCTTCCGCAGGATTTTGGAATGATACCTATGACAAATGGCTTTCTGGAGGATGTCGGCGAGTTGATGGAGGTGTCCGACGACCTCTGTTTCCCCGAGCTTGAAAATTTTACCGAAGAGGTAAAGGAGCTTATGGAGTACTACTCATTCCGCACAAAGCTGGCATACATCGAAACCGATTATTTCGGAGGCGTGGGAACGCAGGCGGGCGTGCTCTACGAAAACGGACGGATAGCGATCGGGCCGCGGCGCGGAGAGGGAACGATAAATATTTTGTTAAAAGAACTTGGCGTCTGGCATTACCCCGATAAGGACGAATTTGATATGCTGGAGCTCGGAAAATATCGGCATATGCCGCATTAGCTCACGAAAGACCGTAATTACGGAAAGGATAAACGTATGAAAAGAATACTTGTTTGCGAGGACGAGGAGGCTATACGCGATTTTGTGGTGATAAATCTCCGTCGCGCGGGCTACGACGTTGTGGACGTTGCCTGCGGCGAGGACGCGGTAGAGGTCTACAACCAGCAGAACGGAAACTTCGACGTTGCGCTGCTGGATATAATGATGCCGGGAATGGACGGGTTTACTCTGTGCCGCTGGATAAGGGAAAAAAGCAGCGAGATCGGAATTATAATGCTCTCCGCGAAGTCGCAGGAGATGGACAAGGTAAACTGTCTTATGATAGGCGCGGACGACTATGTGACAAAGCCCTTTTCTCCCTCGGAGCTTGTGGCGAGGGTAGACGCGATCTACCGCCGCGTAAGCGTGAGCAACGCCCATAAGGACAACTCCAAGACCATAATCTCTGGACCCTTTACGCTGGATTATCAGAGCAGAACAGTCCGCAAGAACGGCAATCTTGTCGATCTTACACAGGTTGAGTACCATATAATGGAATATCTGCTGAAAAACCGCAACACCGCCCTTGACCGCAAGACTATCCTCCATCATATCTGGGGAGACGCCTATGTGGGAGAGGACAAGGTGGTGGACGTGAATATACGCCGTCTGCGAATGAAGATAGAGGAGGATCCCTCAAATCCGAAATATATCATAACGCTTTGGGGATTCGGGTATAAGTGGAATATCTGATATGAACGAGGTTATACGGAAAACGGCTTTTTTCGCGAAGTCAAAGCGCTCCATCGCCACAAGGTGGATGGTTAACACGCTGAGCGTTATCGCGCTGCTGCTTATTATCGCAAACGTCAGTATTTATTACTTTATGCGGCAGTATTACTACGGTTCGGCGGAAAGCTATGTGGTTTCGGAGGCTAACGCTACCGCTACCATTCTGGCAAGGCTTTACGGCGATACGGCGGTGAATTATTCCACCGGAGTGCGGGAGCTTATCGAGGGCTTTGAAAAAAAGGACAGAATGGAAATGATGTCCATAAATAAGAACGGAGATGTGACCATTTCCTCAAGCGGCTTCAAGCCCGATGAGAGCTACTATATGCCCGACTATGAGCTGGCGCTGGCAAGCGACGACGGTCTGGGAGTGTTCAGGGGGAACGACGGCGGGGAGAATATCCTGGCTGTAACGATAATAATCGCGCAGCCGAGCAGCAACTACAACGCGTTCCGCTTTGTGACCTCGCTTGAGATGGTCGACAGTCAGCTTTCGGCGATAATACTGGCGGCTATGGTGATAAGCCTTTTTGTTATTCTTATAGTGGTAATGACGGGGCTTTATTTCGTCAAGTCGATATGCGTTCCGCTAGTGGAAATAAGCGGTACGGCGAAAAAGCTCGCCAAGGGAGATTTCTCCGAGAGGATAGCCATAAAGAACAACGACGAGATCGGCGATCTTTCACGGGCGTTCAACGATATGGCGGACGAGCTGGAAAACTCCGAACAGATAAAGAATGACTTTATTTCCTCGGTCTCCCATGAGCTGCGCACTCCGCTGACCGCTATAAAGGGCTGGAGCGAAACGCTGGCGGGCGGCTACGATCCCGAAACGTTCTCAAAAGGAATGAAAGTTATATCGGGCGAAACGCTGCGCCTGGAGCGCATGGTGGAGGAGCTGCTGGATTTCTCGCGCATACAGAGCGGGCATTTCTCGCTTCAGATGAGCAAGATGGACGTTATCGCGGAGCTTGAGGACGCGCTGCTGATATATATTGACAAGGCGAAAAAGGAGAATATCCTTATAAGCTACGACGAGCCGGAATTTCTGTGTCCGGTCTACGGCGACAAGAACAGGCTCCGGCAGGTATTTATAAATGTGATAGACAACGCCATAAAGTACACCGATCCCGGCGGGAGGATCGATATTTCGGTGGAGCGGCAGGAGGATTCGATAAGTATTATCGTGGCGGACACGGGCTGCGGCATAGCGCCCTCCGATCTGCCTAAAGTAAAGGCGAAGTTTTACAAGGCGAACAGCACCCGCCGCGGCTCGGGAATAGGGCTGGCGGTCGCTGACGAGATAATAGCGCTGCACGGCGGCGTTCTGGATATCGAAAGCGAGCTGAATGTGGGAACTACGGTCATCATCACGCTCCCGCAGAATAATTTATAATGTATAATGGATAATTTATAGTTTTGGTGCGGCTTCGCCGCGATATACGGTGCAGCTAAGTCAACGCCCGCGGAGATCGGCATAAAGCCCACGCAGCAAAGGCACAAATAAAAACATAGGGCATAAAGCCCGAGCAGGGGAATTTCAAAAAGGTCGAGTTTGCCTTAATGGCAAACGATGACCAGTTTCCGCAATCGCTCGTAGCGAAGCGGAGAGTGCTTGCGGAAATTTTGAAATTCTTTTCAATCATTTACCCATCGTCAACAAAATTAAAACAAGCAAGGTGAGCTGCGATGGGCGGGTCGCGGAAAATTTTTTCAGATAAGGAGATAAAGATGGGGAAATCCAAAGATACGGGAAAAAAGACCCGAATAGGCGGACAGGCGCTTATCGAGGGAATAATGATGAAAGGCGTTTCCAAAGGGGCGATGGCTGTACGCATGAAGGACGGCAGCATTGACGTGGAGGAATGGGATATACCCGACGGGAAGTGGTATGAAAAAGCGCCGATAATACGCGGCAGCATCAATTTTGTAAAGACTCTTTCGGAGGGTATGAAATATATGACGAAATCCGCGGAAAAAAGCGGAATGATGGACGACGATTCCGAGGAGACACCGTCAAAGTTTGAGGAGTGGCTGAGTAAAAAGCTCGGAGAAAAGGCTACAAGCGTCATTATGGGCGCGGCTATGATCATTACGATACCTGTATTTTTATTTTTGTTCCTGTTTGTGCCGTCCTATATTTTTACAGGTATCGAGTACCTTGCGGGCGAGGTCGATATATCGGTCTGGCGGACGGTTTTTGAGGGAGTTCTCAAGATCGCTATGTTTGTCGGGTATATGGCGCTGGTGGCGCAGATGAAGGATATCAAGCGGACTTATGAATATCACGGCGCGGAGCACAAGACTATAACCTGCTATGAGCAGGGGCAGGAGCTTACGGTGGAAAACGTGAAGAAAATGTGCCGCTTTCACCCGCGCTGCGGTACGAGTTTTATTATCATCACGCTGTTGGTGAGCATTCTGGTGTATATGGTCGTGCCGATAACTCCCGATATGTTCAAGGCGTGGCTGGGTATCGAGAGCGATGGTATCGCGATATTGCTCAGAGTAGTGTGCAAGCTGATACTTCTGCCGCTGGTGGTTGGCATATCATACGAGCTGATAAAGCTGGCGGGCAGATATACAAACATATTTACTAAGATAATCTCCGCGCCCGGGCTGTGGATGCAGCGGCTCACCACAAGAGAGCCGGACGATTCGCAGATAGAGATAGCCATCGCGGCGATAACTCCCTGTCTGCCTAAAGACGGAGAGGACGACTCGTGGTAATACGGGAGCTGCTTAGGGAGATAGTCGGAGAGCTTTCGGGAGCGGGCACGGACAACGCGCGGTTCGACGCGGAATGCATTATGGAGAGCGCGGGTATACCGCGGATCACTCTTCTTACCGAGCCGGATATGACTGTACCGGAGGAGATCGTCGGCGCGGCGCGGGAAATGTCGCGGCGCAGGGCGCGGGGAGAGCCGCTGCAGTATATACTCGGCGAGTGGGAATTTTACGGTTATCCCTTTAAAGTCGGTGAGGGCGTGCTTATTCCCAGGCAGGACACGGAGCTTTCCGTGGAGCTGGCGGAGGAGCATCTCAAAAGGAACGGCGGAGAGCTTGCCGCGGACCTGTGCGCGGGCAGCGGCTGTATCGGGATCGCGCTTGCGCGGCGCTGCGGGTGCAGGGTAAAGAGCTACGAGCTGTCCGAGGCGGCTTTCGGGTATCTTGTGAGAAATATTGAGCTGAACGGCGTAGGCGGCAGGGTAGAGGCGGTGCGCGCGGATGTTCTGGCGGTAACTCCCGACGAGGAGTTTGACGTGATAGTGACCAATCCCCCCTATCTTACCGGAGCGGATATGGAGCGTCTGCAAAAAGAGGTCGCATTCGAGCCGAAAAGCGCTCTGTATGGCGGCAGCGACGGGCTGGATCTTTACAGAGGAATATTGCCGCGCTGGGCGGGAAGTCTGAAAACGGGCGGACTGTTCGCGGCGGAGATAGGCATAGGGCAGGAGAAAGAGGTCACGCGTATTTTTGAGGAAAACGGCATAAAAGTCGAGTGCGCAAAGGACGCGTGCGGTATTTACCGTGTCGTTTACGGGTTAAAGCAATAGGCAATATAAAAATCAGGAGGAACAATAACATGGCAATGGACAAGAAAAAGGACAAGAAGCTCCCACCTCCCGTCGTCAAGATAGTTGACCCCGAGGAGAAGAAAAAGGCGTTAAAGACCGCTATGGCGCAGATCGAAAAGAC
>CAZKJC010000042.1:12344-12652 GCA_964552995.1 uncultured Ruminococcus sp. | reverse complement strand
CCCCACTTCCTTTTGTATCAAAAGGAAGCGAAAACAAGTCCGCGCTTCGCGCGGGGGGCTGCTAAGCGTTCAGCGATATCACTGTTACGCTAAATTATCGTTTATCTTATTTATCCGCCCATCAAATCGCATATTTGCGTTTCCTTTGCAATAAACTTGTACAGAAGCAGATTGAAAGGAAGATGGGCATGCAGGAAAAATACATAAAAAATACCGCGATCCTTTTTGTATCAATGGCGATAACAAAAATCGTCGGAGCTCTCTTTAAAATACCGCTGGCAAACCTGCTCGGCGGCACCGGAATGGGC
>CAZKJC010000042.1:0-12334 GCA_964552995.1 uncultured Ruminococcus sp. | reverse complement strand
GCTATTTCTCCACCGCCTACGGGCTGTATTCCCCGATTTTCGCGGTGACCGCCGCGGGAGTTCCCACGGTAATAATGCGCATCACCGCACAGAGCATCGCCGCGGAACGCCGCGGATACGCCACGGCTGTAAAAAATACGGCGCTGGTGTTTTTTTCGGTGATAGGGCTTGCGGGAACACTTGTCACGGCGCTTTTCGCCAAGCCTTTTGCGGAGCGTATAGCCTGCTCGCCGCAAAGCACGCTGGCGATAATTTGTATATCTCCGGCGGTAATGCTTTGTTGCATAGGCGCGGTTTTAAGGGGCTATTACGAGGGTATGGCGAACGTTGTACCCTCCTCGGCGGCGTCTGTCACGGAGGCGGTCTCGCGCGCGGTATTCGGGCTTGTGTTGTCCTACGCTGTGCTTTTTTACGCGAATTGGCGCTTTGAAAGCGGTCTTACGGTTTTCGGGATATCTCCCGCAAGCGCGGAGCAGGCGTACCGCGCGGCACTACCTTACGCCGCCGCGGGAGCGATACTCGCGGTAAGCATAAGCGAGCTGTGCGGGCTGATGACCCTTATTATAGCCGATAAAAAAAGAAAACGTACGGAAACCCCGCCCGTATATGATATCAGACGACGTGATATTTGCCTCAGGCTGGTAAGAGAGGTCGCGCCCATTGCCGCGGGAGCGCTGGTAATGAATTGCGTATCCTTTGTTGATCTTCTCACGGTGACCAGGTCGATCTCGGGCGCCATTGCGTCCGATCCCGACTACTTCAACCGAGCTTTCTCGGGTATTCTCGCGAGCGCGGGCGGCGCGGAGGGACTTCCCAACTTTATGTACGGCAGCTATACGGGAATAGCAACTTCCCTGTTTATGCTTATCCCCTCCTTTGCCGGTATGACCGAAAAGACCTTTGCGCCCGAGATCGCTGCCGCCTGGGAGCGCCGCGATTATGAACGGCTTTCGGGACGTATATTCCTGCAATTCCGCTCGGCGGCGGTGATAGGCTGCCCCGCCTGCTTCGGCGCGGCGGCGCTCGCCGAGCCTATCATGGCAATGCTCTATAAATCCCGCGCGGCAGAGGTCAGCGTGTGCCTTGATTCCTTTGTGATACTTTGCATGGGCGGTCTGTTTATGGTCACCGCGTCGTCGATGTTCGGGATATTCCAGTCCATCAGCAAGGCTCATATCCCGCTGATACTGATGATCTGCTCTGTGGCGGTCAAGCTGCTGCTCAATCCCCTGCTCATCTCCGTTCCCGCCGTGAATATCTCGGGAGCCGCCATGTCCAGCGCCGCGGGGTATATTCTGATGACGGTATTCGGGGCGGCGGCTATGAAAAAAAGTATTCCCGTAAAAATAAGCCTTACAAGAGCCGTTTTACCTCCCGCGCTTTGCGGGATAGCCTGCGGCATCGGTGCATATTTCACACATTTGCTGCTAAAAAATCGGCTCAACAGCGTTTTAGCGGTGCTGATATCGGTCGGAACGGGCGCAATTCTTTATGTATTATTACTAATAATAAGCGGCGTTTTTCGTACAAGTGGCATAATAAGACATAAAAAAGCAAAAAAATTTCAAAAACCCCTTGCAAAATCCGCAAAAATAGGGTAATATATTAAAGGTATCGTGAAATAGTACAGCAAAAGGGTTGATGGGTTGAAAATGTTGAATTTTGATTTTAAAGAAAAATACGATATTAACGATCTGTTGGCTATAATAAAAATTCTCCGTTCGGAAAACGGCTGCCCGTGGGATAAGGTCCAGACGCATGAAAGTATTCGTACCGACCTTATCGAGGAAGCATATGAGGTATGCGAGGGTATCGACTGCAACAGTCCCGAGATGCTTCGCGAGGAGCTGGGAGACCTTCTCCTTCAGATAGCATTTCATTCGACTATTGAGACCGAACAGGGCAATTTTACGTTTGATGAGGTTTGTAACGATATTTGTCAAAAGCTTATATTCCGCCACCCACATGTTTTCGGCGAGGTAAAGGTGAACGGCTGCGACGACGTTCTTAAGAACTGGGACGCCCTGAAAAAGGAGTCCAAAAAGCAGGAGACCTTTGCCGATACGCTTGAAAGCGTGCCCAAGACCTTCCCTGCCCTGCTTAGGGGTGAAAAGGTTTGCAAGCGCGCCGCGAGAGCAGGACTGCCGATCGACAGCGCAAAGGAGTTTGCGGACAGGATTCGTGCGGGTCTGGATAAGCTGGAAGCCGATAATTTTGATTCCGATAATGTACAAAATCAACATTTATTGGGTGATTTGTTGCTTAATTTTTGTAACTTAAACAGAATTTTAAAGGCTGACGGTGAAAAAGCCTTGACTTATTCGACAAATAACTTTATAATAATGTTCAGAGCCCTTGAAAATGAGCTTCTGAACAGCGCCGACGGCGGTGCGTTGGACAAGCTGTCCGACGAGGAACTGCGCGTAATGGCTGAAAAGGTTTTCGGCGGTCACGACATAAGTCTATCGACCGATAAATAGATTTTTTGGAGGTTTAACAACATGACAAAGGCAGAATTAGTATCAGAGGTAGCAGCTAAGTCGGGTCTTTCCAAGAAGGATTCTGAGAAGGCTATTGCGGGTGTTATCGAGACGATCACCGAGACACTTGCAAAGGGTGAGTCCATTCAGCTGGTTGGATTTGGCACTTTCGAAGTTCGCGAGCGTGCTGCAAGATCCGGTATCAATCCCCAGACCAAAAAGAAGATTCAGATCCCTGCTACAAAGGTTCCCGCGTTCAAGGCTGGCAGAGGTCTTAAGGACGCTGTTTCCAACTAAGCTATTAGTTGATTTTTAAACGATAAGCAGTGTGCGGTTGCCGAAAGGCGGTTATAATTGCACACTGCTTTTGTTGTCCAAGGAGGAATTATGAGACTGGACAAATACCTTAAAATATCCCGCCTTATCAAGCGCAGAACGGTCGCCAACGAGGCGTGCGACGCGGAAAAGGTCACCGTAAACGGCAAGGTGGCCAGAGCCTCCTATGACGTCAAGGTGGGAGATATAATTGAAATAAACATCGGTGCCAGGCCGCTTAAGGTTCGCGTTCTCGATGTAAAGGAGTACACTAAAAAGGAGGACGCCGCGGCGCTCTACGAAGTGGTGTGATATACCGATTTTGGGTATCGCCGATCAAAGCTAAGCATAACACTATAAGCCCCGTGAGTCCGCTCGTTTGAGTAGGGCTATCGTGTGATCGGCGTTTCCCTTGGCATAATCCCCTGCCCTGCCGAATATAATCTACAAAACGGACAACATCAATATGTCCGCGCGACTATATTCGGAAAGGAGATATGCTCCCGACGGAGCATAATTACGATCATGCAGAAACAGGTGACCACGCTGCCACACAACATTATACTTGAATCCCGCAAGACCCTCAGGATATCCGGCGTAAAGGATATCGACAGCTTTACGGAGAACCGCGTTATACTGAACACGGTCATGGGTGAGCTTACGATCAGGGGCGAGGACCTCCATGTAATATCGCTGGAGGCTGAAAGCGGCGATTTCAGCCTTACGGGAACGGTATGCTCCATGAGCTACTCCAGAAACAGCAGCCTTGACGGGCCCGTTAAAAGATTGTTCAGATAATCGGAGGAGCTATGAGTTACAGTATTCCCGATTGCTTTATGATCGCGTTTATCTGCGGGTTTGCCTTTGGGCTGGTGTATGAGGCGTTTCGGGTCGTGAGGCTGATCCTGCGCTTTAAAGCCGCGGTTTTCGTCTGCGACGTATTGTTCTTCGTGCTGGCGGCGGGGCTGGTGTTTAAGCTGTCGATGGTTCTCGGGAATTATGTCAGAGTATACACCCTGCTGGGCTTCGGCGCGGGAGTGTTCGCCTATATCGTGACGATCGGCAGAGTGCTCAACCTTATCGAAAGCGCCGCCGCGGTAGTCTGGCGCAAAACCATCGGCAGACTTGCGAGATCAATTGCCGCGAAAACCAAAAAAGTCTTTGGAGCTTTTACACATAAGGCAGCACTGCTTTTTGGCAAAACTGCTGATTTTTTCAGCAACGGTCAAAAAAAGCTGACCGAACACTTGCATTCTAACGGCAAAAAGATGTATAATAAAGGTAATACCAGCAATAAAGGAAGTGAAACAAGTCATGTCATTCAGGCTAAGGTCACAAGAAGCTCGTGAAAATAAAAGAAAGCATGGATTTGTTTCGATCCTTGCAAGAGTAGCTCTCGTGATAGCTTCGGTATTTATCGTTTATATCATTATAAACGATCAGATACAGATAAACGAATACAACGCGCAGTATGAGGAGCTTCTGGAGAAAACGAGCCGTACCCTTGAAGAAAACGCGGAGATAAGCAGATATCTTGAAGATAACGCCAACCTGGACGAATATATCGAGGATATCGCCCGCGAAAAGCTGGATTTCGCCAATCCCGACGAGCGTATTTATTACATTATCCCCTCTTCGGGAAATTAGTAAACATTATGAACGGCAAAAGTGATTTTGCCGTTTTTGTTTGCCGATTTTTTAATTTGCTCACATAATTATCTCTTGACAAACATTGCACATTTGAGTAAAATAATATATATCAGCCGAATCCTTTCGGCAGATGGGAGGGTCAAATATAAATATTTTATCTAAGCTGTTAAAGCGGATATTCAATCGGACGGTAGTGTGCGTCATCGGGATCGCGGTACAGGTCACTTATCTTGTGATGTTCTTCTGGACGCTGGGAACGGCGTTCACCTATTCCTATTACCTGTTCACGATTTTGGGCGTGGTGCTGGCTATCTATATTGTAAATACGGACGTAAATCCGAGCTACAAGATCGCCTGGATAATCCCGATATTGGTGGTGCCGATCTTCGGGTCGATGTTCTTTCTTTTTTTCGGGAACAGCCACTCGGGAGACCGCCTGCGCAAACGAATGAACCGTTTCAACGAGGAATCCAAGCTCCTGCTGCCGCAGAACGCGGAAATTATGGAGCGGCTCGGCACGGAGAACCGCGTTGCCGAAAAACAGGCGAATTATCTCTTTACTTACGGAGGGTACCCCGTCTACACAAATACCTCCGCCACCTACTTTCCTCTCGGCGAGGACAAGTTTAAATGTCTGCTGGAGGAGCTTGAAAAGGCGGAGCGCTTTATCTTCCTGGAATACTTCATTATCCAGGAGGGAGAGATGTGGGACCCTATCCTTGAGATACTTGAAAGAAAGGCGCGGGACGGCGTTGACGTAAGGGTAATATACGACGACTTCGGCTGTCTGTTTACCCTCCCCTACAAATATGACGCCGTGCTGGAGAAAAAAGGGATAAAGTGCAGAGTATTCAATAAGTTCAAGCCGATCTGGTCGGCTAAAATGAATAACCGCGATCACCGCAAGATACTTGTGATAGACGGTCACACTGCGTTCAACGGCGGTATAAACCTCGCGGACGAGTACATCAACGCCTACCCCAAGCACGGACACTGGAAAGACACGGCGGTAATGCTCAAGGGCGAGGCGGTCTGGAGCTTCACCATGATGTTCCTTACAATGTGGAATTATCTCAACAACTCCAAGCCCGACAATTACAGCGTTTATATGCCGCGCGCCGAGGATATAGCTCCCTATAAGGGCGGCGGGTATGTGATACCCTACACCGATTCGCCGCTGGACGATGAGCCGGTGGGCGAAAACGCCTATCTCAACATAATAAACGAAGCCAAGCGCTATGTGTACATCACCACCCCCTACCTCATCATTGACAACGAGATGTCAAGAGCGCTGATACTGGCGGCAAAGAGCGGCATCGACGTGAGGATAATCACGCCCCATGCCGCGGACAAGTGGTATGTGCACGCCGTAACACGCGCCCACTACAAGCAGCTTGTGAAATTCGGCGTGAAAATTTATGAGTACACCCCCGGGTTTATCCACGCCAAGAGCTTTGTAAGCGACGATAAGGTCGCCGTGGTGGGAACCATAAACCTGGATTTCCGCAGCCTTTATCTTCACTTTGAGTGCGCCACATTGATGTACGGGACCGAAGCGGTATCCGACGTCAAGGAGGATTTTCTCAAGACAGTAGAGAAAAGCGAAGAGATCACCTATGACTCCTGCCTTAAGGTGGGTATTTTCACCAGGATCACGCGCTCGCTGCTGCGGCTGTTTGCGCCGATGATGTGATCTAAGGCAATACCACACAAACTATCAACTGTACACTTTCAACTTTCAACTGAAAATGCCGCCCCCGATAAAACGGGGGCGGCATTTATATTGAAATGGGGGAAAGTGGAATTAACCCTGATAGAGCGCCGCGAGAATATCCGCGAACGTCTGTTCGCTAACATTTTCGACGGTTACAACATAGTATATGCCGTTTTTGCAGAAGCCGCCGTAATAGTGGTTATGAAGTGTTTCGTCCCACTCATCGCTGTACCCTGCCGCGAATATCTGGGTCAAGCTGCTCTCGCCGTTGCCCTGCGAGTATACATAATCCTCGCGGTAATCCACGCAGAGGTTCGACGGCTCTGCGGGCAGGAACTGGAAGCCGAAGCCCATATATCTGCTGCCGAAATCGCCCTTGTACGCTTGAATGCTTACGGAGGAATTTTCATCAGAGAAGTCGGCGTTGTAGACCTGCACTATCGGCGTTTTATCCTCGAAATACGGCAGCTTGTCATTGGAGTAACAGTAGCCAAAGTACTCATGAGCTTCAATAAAGTCCTCGTCGGTCTCGGATTCGCCGAGCAGCGGTCGTCCCTCATGGAAAAGCTGAATGTTGTAGCCATCGCGGAACTCGGCATAATTTGCGCTATAATTTACCTCGGTCTCGGTCGGCTCAAAGCCCAGCGGCAGATCAAACAGCGCGCTGTTGCCGGTAAATTCGGTCATATCCTCTTCGGTGTAGAAGTTTTCCGCTCCGTCCCTCGGTATCGAGCTGTTGACGTCGTAGTTAGATCCCGCGCCCGTGCCGAGATACTTGCCCTGATTTAACACAAGTGTTCCGTGCTCCGTTTCAACAGAGGTCGTGGCAAATTCGGGCAGATCGCCCTCCGTTAATCTGAATCCGTTGAAGTCGCCAAAGCCCCATGCACGGTACTGAACTACCGCCGCGATAATATCCATAAAGTCGTCCAGCGTGCAGCCCTTGGCGCTTATGTTAAGCACAAAGTCCTCCGGCATATCGCCCGATTTGCGGTAAGCGTAGAAGTAATTCACCCCGTCGACCTGCTTTCCGCCGATATACATAAAGCTGTACCCTCCGTAGGAGTTTATGAAATTGTGGTCGCCATCGTCCTCTTCGGACAAAACATAGGTGGATATCTTATCGGTGGCTAATCCGGTATAGATATTGCCGTTGTCATCGGTGACATAGCGCTCGGGTCTGCCGTCGGCTTCTCTCGCGGTTATGTTTATATAGAACTCGCCGTCGCCGTCGTCGACGTAGTGCAGGCTCACCATATCGTCGTTGTAGATACTGGTCGGCGCGTCAAGGGTATAATCCGGCACAACGCGCGGGTCAAACCGTGCGGTTGCTCCCATGTCAACGCCGTAGGTGTCCTCTAAGGGGTAAACATACTCCGCGTCTGTGTGGTTTGTGTCAACCTGCCCGACCAAGACCAGTCCATGGTACTTTGAACGGTTTATCGCTTCGGTAGCCGCGGCTACAGGGTCGTCAAAGGTCTTGAATTGGCTGTCGTCACGCTCGGGAGCGGGAGAGGCTTCGAGCGGCTGCAAGGTTATCTTCGCGCTGCCCGTGTGCCCCGACCAGATATAATTGCCGTTTATGTCGATAGTGGCAAGATCGTCGTAGGTTATCTCGGGGTCAGCGGCAGGCTCGGCGGTCTCTTCGGGCTGTTGATATTCAAGGCTCACAGGATAGCCCAGAGCCTCCTCCAGTTTTGCTTCAAAGGCTTCGCGCGCTTCATCAGTGAACGGGAACGCGCTCCAGCGCTCGGCGTACTCGTCTAATTGGTCAATTATTCCCGCCTTCTGCCAGTCCTCAACAGAGTGGAGATATACCCAGTTTGCGGAGTATATTTTATCGTCCACTACTATGGAATATTCGTTCGCGAAGAAAAGCGTGGCCTCCGACGGATCGTCGTTCAAAATGAATTCCCTCACCTCAAAATCGGTAATACCGTTTTCGTCACTTTCCGTTATATCCGACATACCATCGTAAACTTGTTCCTCGGTAAGACCAAAATATCTTATATAGGAGTAGATATTCGGGTATCCCATTATGTTATCCGCCGGATCGTTTTTGATGTCAAAGCTGTCAAGATACTCTTCAAACGGCTCTGTCGAGTTGTTGAACATCATTGAACCGGGAATATCCGAAATACACCAGAACGGCTGATAGAACATATCGACTATGTCGGTGTAGGTATCAAATGGCTCGGGCATACCCTCGTCAACGGGAGAGTACCGAACCTCCCCCGGCGGTTCTATTATATTGCCGCCGTTCTTTTTTATAAGATATCCCCCGCCGACCACGCACACTGCCAGCACCGCCGCCGCGGAAACAATGCCTATTATCGTCCTCGCGGGACTTTTCACGCGCTCGGGAGATTTTATCTCGATCGCTCTGTCGCCGTATTTGTCGTCGGCAGTCACCGCGGCGCTTCTGTCGCCGCCCGCTATCGCAAGGAGCTTTTCCCGCGCCTCTCTCTTGAAATCCTCGGAGAGAGTGATCTTGTCGTATGCCGACTTGAATTCATATTTATTCATATTGCGTCCCCCTCCAGACTTAGTTTAAGTATTCCGCGCCCGCGCTCCAGGCGTTTATACACGGTATTTTCCGAGATCCCGAGTACTTCCGCTATACGCGCGGCGCTCATGTCCTCGTAGTAGAACATATAGACCGTTGTTTTCAGCTTATCGGGCAGTCTCATGACCATATCCATTACCTCCGACTCGCTGTCGCTGAACGGCACGGACAGAGTGCCCTCCAGCACCTCCTCCATGGAGACGTTCCTGCGCAGTCTGCTCGACTTTATGACGTTGAGCGACTTGTTTTCCGCGGTTCGTATAAGCCACGCTTTGATATGCTCCTCGCTGTCGAACGCCGCGCGGCTCAGAAGCGCCGTGAACACGTCCATTACGATATCCTGAGCCTCTTCGCGGTTCCGCAGGATATTGAGCGATATCCGGTACACCATGTCGCTGTATTCGTCAAACAGTCTGCAGATATCCTCCTGTGTTATCCGAATCAAGTTTATCCCAACCTTTCCGAGAGTTTTATCTGATTTTTCCCCTCTTGTAAACTAATACAATACACGACGCTAAAATCTGACATAAAAATTTCGTTTTTTTGAATTTAGAAAGGGAAAATTTAAAATGCCGTATATCCTCAAGAAATACACGGCATTATGTCAATATTCTTTTCCCGCCTTGACCAGCCCGCGAAGGTACGCGAACGTTTCCTCCTCCCCTTTTTCAGCCAGCATTGTAAGCAAGCTTTCAATAAGCTCGGAGGTCTCGGGGTGGATAACGCGGCGGCTTTTCCCGCCCAGAAAATATTCCAGCGGCGAGCGGTCGGTGTATTTGTCCCCCTGGTATATCTTCCCCGCCGCTACCCTGTCGCAGAACATCTCCGCAACATATCTCAGCGGCATTTTAACGGGCTGCATTGTCTTTGTCGGAGGATAGTAATCCGTCCAGTACTCAAAATGGTGTTTGTTTCGTCCCTTGTGGTGCATCCACGCCAGGGAGTAGCCGTAGGCTTCACGCTCGCCCTCGTTGGGGCTGCGAGTTCCCTGATAATATTTCACCCCGGGCAGAAACTCGGTCGGAGTATATTTTGACAGGTCATGCAGCAGACCCTGCCCGAGTATCCCCGCTTTCGCGCAGTGCGCGATGACCTTATGGCGGTGACGGGTTATGGTACGGAAATGTCCGATAAAGTTTTTCAGCTTCAATTTATCCTCCCGATCCTTTCCACCCGCCAAAGCGCTTTTTATCCCTGCTTGCTATAAGTATTGAATATCGGGCGAAGTCTTTTATACAGCGGCACGGATACTATCGCCGCGCAAAGTCCTTTAACAAATGTAAACGGCATATTGAATATAACCAGGCATTTCAGCAGGCTGTCCGCGCTCGGAAGAATAGCCTTGTACATTTCGACAATAGCGTCCATAGGCGCGTGGAACGCCGTGCTGTACGCGGGAAATACCAGAAAGTAATTCGACGCGATACTTACCAGAGCCATCAGCACCGCTCCCGCAAGACAGCCTATTACCGCGCGTGACATCTTAGTGTTTTTGTGTGTGAGCAGCCCCGCGGGCAGCACCAGGCATACTCCCAGAATAAAGTTGGACAGCTCTCCCACGCAGGCAGTGGAGGAGGTAAAGCAGCCGTAAACGTTCTTCAGCAGGCATACCAATACTCCGGATATCGGCCCCATAGTAAGCGAAGCCAGCATAGCGGGCACGTCGGAGAAATCAAAGCTGATGAACCCCGGCATTATAGGCAGCTTGAATTTCAGAAACTCCGCCAGCACTACGGACAGCGCAGCCAGCAGCGCCGTGAATACCATGCGCTTTACGTCGATTCTCTTTCCCTTTTTGATAGTGTTTTCCATAATGTCCCTTTCCTCGGGAGAACAGAAAACCCGCAGCAAGCCAATACGTATCGGCAGATTCTGCGGGGGCAAATATTTCTATTTGTCTTTCTGATTCTTTCATCCGGACTATACCGTCGGTATCGGAATTTCACCGATTCAGCTGCAAAAGCAGGTCGCGGACTGCGAAGCGTTGCTTCTCACCGCCGGTGGGGAATCTCACCCCGCCCCGAAACAGATTAAAATTATTTGTGATCTCTCACAATCCTATTATATTACATTCGCAGTAATTTGTCAATAGGATTTTATATATTTCGGCGTTTTTTTGATCATCTACTCGATATTCTGTATCTGCTCGCGTATCTTCTCTATTTCGCTCTTCTGATCGACGACTATTCTCGTGACCTCGATGTCCTGCACCTTGGAGCCGATAGTATTTGTTTCGCGGTTCATCTCCTGCACAAGGAAATCCAGCTTTCTGCCCACCGCGTCACTGCCCTCCAGCATATCGCGGAACTGCTTTATGTGGCTGCGCAGACGGACGGTCTCCTCGTCCACCGCGATCTTTTCGGAGAATATCCCCGCCTCGAGAAGTATCCTGTTCTCGTCGACGCTCTTGCCCTCCAGGACCTCGCACATTCTGTCATACAGCCTTTTGCGGTAGTCCTCGACTATTATCGGAGAACGGCTTGAAACGATATCCACCCAGCCCTCCATGGTGTCCAGTCTGGACAGGATATCCGCCTTCATGCGCTCGCCCTCAGTCTCCCTCATGGAAATAAATTTGTCCAGAGCCTGCTCCGCCACCGATCTTATATCCGCCCAGAGCTGCTCCTCGTCCGTTTCCTCCTTGACCACGTTCAGAGCGTCCGGAATGCGCAGGATATTGCTCAGTGACAGATCGTCAATAAGGTTGAACTGCTCCTTTACCGAGCGCAGAGCCTCCACATATCCCCCCACTACCTCGGTGTTCACGGATATTTTTTCATCATTCGCGCCGGTATTGTACACCAGAACGCTCACCTCGACCTTACCGCGGCTTATTTTGCCTTGCAAAAGGGATTTCAGCTTTTCCTCCGCGAAATTCATACTGCGGGGCAGCCTTGCGCCGAACTCAAAATATCTGTGATTTACCGCGCGTATCTCCACCGTTATGTCCCTGCCATTCAATACGTCGTGACCTCTGCCGAAGCCTGTCATGCTTTTAATCATCGTTTAGTCCTTTCAGTTCATAAAAATGCCAGTCTGTTTCATATAAATTGCCGCTTCCGCAGCGTCTGAAGCCTACTTTCTCATACAATGCCATAGCAGAATGATTCTCCGTGCCCACCAGCAGCGCAATGCCGTCATAGCCGCGCTTCGGCGCTTCTTTTATAAGATATTCGAGCAGCCCCCGCGCTATCCCCCGACGGTGGTATTCCCGCCTTACGGCGACTCTCGAAAACTCCCCGAGCCTGCGCACCGACTTGTCAAAGCATTCGGGGCGTTCCATCTCCTCAAAATCCCCGAGATACGCGCACCCGACTATCCTGCCGCCGTCAACTACCTTATACAAAGAATTGCCCTCGATGTCACGGCGCACAAAATCTATCGTGGGATAGGTCTCGTCCCAGGTGCAGCCGGGCATACCTATAAGAGAATGATATATTTCCGCTATTTCCTCCGCGTCGGATGGCTGAGCCAGTTGTATCATTTTTTCCTCCCGTAAGCCCTCAGCAGACGAGGGCGGTTGTATCGCTGGATCACCACAAAAGCCAGGTCAAACGCCGCCCCAAGCACCGAGGTTATACAAAACACCCAGAGATCCCCGAACATTAC
>CAZKJC010000041.1:0-12656 GCA_964552995.1 uncultured Ruminococcus sp. | reverse complement strand
GCCGCATTTTACCACCTCGCCATAAAGCATATATTGTTATTGTACCACACTTTACCAAAAAAAGCAACATCATAAATAATTTTAATGTGATAAATATAAAAATTTTTTTCCTAAAAAACATTGACATCGGGGATCAAATATAGTATAATAAAGTTGGTTGCTGAAAAACCACGAAAAAATGTTTTTTACAGATAATGTTTTCTGTAACTAAGGAAGGGGCAGATCATGAAAATCTCCAAGTCGCTGAAGGCGAAAATGCTTTTGAAGTTTCTTATACTAATTCTTGCAGTAATAGTAATAAACAGCGTGATAGGCACTCTGTTCACTATTACAAGCGCTACCTCGACGCTTGAAAAAACCATGTCACAGATGGCGCTTGTTGCTTCCACGCAGGTTGAAAACCGTCTCGGAAAGACCCAGGCGCTCATTGCCGAATTCGGAATGAACGACGATATGTCCTCCGAAAAAACCGCCGAAAGCAAGCTGGCATATCTTCAAAGCAAAGCAAGCCTGTATAATCTTGTGGAATATAATTTCACGGACACGAACGGTATTGACACCAACGGCAAAGACGTTTCCTCCAACGACTGGTTTACAAGAGCGCTGGCAGGTGAAGCGTACATCGATACGCCCAATCTGAGCGATGACGGAAGATTTTTGATGTATGTTTCCGCTCCGATACACGATACTGCAAACAACAACGCTATTTCCGGAGTAGTATATGTGGCTGTGGACGCTTCGTTCCTTTCGGACGTTACCGAAAAGATACAGGTAGGCGAGCTCGGTCACGCGTTCATAATCGACCGCGACGGCACGTTTATCGCTCATCACGATTATTCAAAGGTCACCGCCAAGGAAAATGATATCAGGGAAGCTCAAAGCAACGCAAGATTCAAGGATATCGCCGATCTTGAATCGGCCGCGCTGAAGCTCTCGGACGGTCAGTATATCTACGGCACCTATTATGACGACGATGACAGCGCCATAAAATCCGCGGCATTCTCAAGGATCGCGGGGACCGAGGATTGGGTGATCTGCATAGCGGCAGACGAGAACGAATTTATCGCGGAAACTATCATCACATCTCTTATAGTCAGTGCGGTCGTGGCGATCGTATGCCTTTTGATAGCTGCGTTTATCATTGTTTTGCAGACCAATTCCATCGTTAATCCGATAACGGAGATCAACAAAGCAATGAAGAAGCTCTCCGTGGGTGATCTTAAGGTATCCGTAAAGGTCACCTCCAAGGACGAGGTCGGCGTTCTTGCGGAAGAGATCAACGCCACCGCAAAGAGTCTGGACGGATATGTAAGCGAAATTTCCCGCATAAGCGGACTGATGTCCAACGGCAATTTCGATTTCAGGGAAGAGATCGACTTCCAGGGCGATTTCGTACAGATAGCAAAGGCGCTGGATTACCTTGCGGAGCATCTGAGCGACGCTATGCTCACCATCAAGACAGCGGCGCAGCAGGTAAACATCGGCGCAACGCAGATCTCCGAGGGCGCGCAGTCCCTCGCTTCGGGAACGACCGAGCAGGCTTCCTCCATCGACGAGCTTGCAAGCACCATCAACACCCTTGACGAGCGGGTAAGCCTCAACGCGCGTCACGCTGCGGAGGCAAGCGCAAAGTCCAAGCTGGCGGGAGACCGCATTTCCACCTCCAACAAGCACATGAACGATATGATCTCGGCAATGGAGAACATCTCGCAGAAATCCTCCGAGATCAACAATATCATATCCACCATCGACGACATCGCGTTCCAGACCAACATACTCGCGCTTAACGCGGCTATTGAGGCGGCAAGAGCGGGTGAAGCGGGCAAGGGCTTCGCGGTAGTAGCGGACGAGGTACGCAACCTTGCGGCTAAATCCGCCGAGGCGGCTCAGAACACCGCGATACTCATTCAGCAGTCCATTGAGGCGGTAAGCGAAGGCTCGGGTATCGCAAACGATACCGCGGAAGCGCTCAACTCCGCCGTTGAGGTGGCTCACGAGGCGGGCGATCTGACCAACGAGATCGCGATGGCTTCCGGCGAGCAGGCTGAAATGATAAGACAGGTAAATATCGGTATCGATCAGATCTCCGCGGTCGTTCAGACCAACGCGGCCGCCGCGGAGCAAAGCGCGGCTTCCGGCGAGGAGCTGAACGGTCAGGCAGCGGAAATGGAACAGCTGACCGCAAGATTTACGCTTCGCGAAAGATAATAAATATAATGAAATTTTTAACGGCTGCCCGTGCGGACAGCCGTTATTTTTTAAGGTGTTGATCTAAGTCATGCTTTTAAGTTGTGTTGACGAGGAGATGTTAATATATATTTAACAATCGCATGATATTGCCGCCGAGAATATCCTCCCGCTCCTTATCGCTGAGCGGCAGAGCGCGGAATCTTTCAAGCTCCTCCGCCGCGCCCCACATCGGGTAATCCGTTCCCCAGAACACCCTATCCGCGCCTATTTTGCGGATAAGCTCCGCGGCGCGCTCGGGCGCGAGGGCGTACAGCGAACTGGAGCAATCCGCGTATATTCCCGACCCCGCGAATATCTCCGCGCCCCTTTCCCACATAGTCCAGCCCGCAAGATGAGCCGCGATGACCGTGAGCCGCGGGAACCGCTCAACTACTCTCATCAGACGCTCGGGCGCGGAAAAGTCATAACGCGGATCGCCGATATGGAACAAAATAGGCAGCCGTCCCTCCGCAGCCTCATAAATAGCATATGCCCGCTCATCATCAAGATCGAATCGTTGAAAGTCGCCGTGCAGCTTGATACCTTTCAGCCCAAGCGATATTATGCGCTCCGTTTCCCCCGCGATATCCCCGAGATCGGGGTGCATAGCGCCAAAGCCTATAAGCCTGTCGGGGTACCGCGAAACACAGTCCGCTATGTAATTATTGATGCTGCAGACCTGCTCCGGAACGGTCGCCACCGACTGCACCAGAAATTTATCCACTCCCGCGACGGTTCCCTGCTCCATAAGCGTTTTGAGAGTTCCGTCATACTTCGCCGTGATATCGTAAAACGCCCCGATACCCTCCGCGGCTCTGTCCGCTATCTTATCGGGGAAAATATGCGCGTGAGCGTCGATTATCATATTTCACGCCCCCTCACTCAAAATCTCTGTACATAAGGCTCGGCTGAATGCCGCTGTTATTCTGATATTTCCCGCTTGAATAGGGGGTGTAATCCCCCTCGATAGTATGATAATATATCTGGCAGACCTGCGCGCCCGCGTATATCCTTATGGGCTGAATGCAGAATATCTCCAGCGTCCAGTAGCCCGCGAAGCCGACGTCCCCGAAGCCCGCCGTGACATGGATAAACAAGCCCAGCCGCCCCGTGGAGCTTCTCCCCTCCAGCATTGGAACATAGCCCTCGGTGCGCGTAAACTCCGCAGTCCTGCCGAGATACAGCCTGTTCGGCTCCAGCACCAGACCCTCGGGCGGTATCGTTAGCCGCTTTACGGGATTTTCCCGCTTCATGTCAAGCTCGCTGCACTCATACACAAGCAGCTCGTCCGCAAGGGTAAGATTGTAGCTGTTGGGGTTGAGCCTGCCCTCGTCAAACGGCTCTATAAAGATGTTTTTGTTCAATTGCTTCAATATTTCCCGACCCGATAGGATCATATAAGCCCCTCCCGCCAAGTAAATTTATTTTTATTTTAAACTATACCGCGCCTTTTGTCAAGCCCCTCTCGCCAAAACTTTGCAAAATTCCCGTTTGCTACTTGACAAAAAAGCGCGGCGGGTGTATAATAATTATTGGGTTTGGAACGCTTTCCGCGTTCGGACTCTTATAAAGTTCTGTTAAATGCGATGATGGGTGCGGGTGATCCCGCTGCGTGCGCAAGGCTTTTTTCAGAGAGCTGTCGGCTGCTGAAAGACAGTAAAAAGCCCCGTCCGCGATCCGCCCGTAGCAGACAGTCCGAACCGTTTCGCAAGTAAGACTGTACGGATTTCCACCGTTATAGGGAAGTGCATTGTTGGATGTACGGTGAGGCTGAATATAATACTGCCCCCTTTCCACCTATCCATTGGTCAGGGGGATTTTTCACTCTCCGCACACGTAATAACGTAATTTCGAGAGGAGAATTTAAAATGCTGACATTAGACAAGATCTACAAGGCGTCCCATGTGCTCAAGGAGGTGATCCGCGACACCGACCTTATTCTTGCGCCGAAGATCCACCCCGACGCTAAGGTGTACCTCAAGACGGAAAACCTCCAGGTCACCGGCTCGTTTAAGGTTCGCGGAGCTTATTTCAAGATTTCACAGCTCACCGAGGATGAGCGTTCGAAGGGCGTTATCGCCTGCTCCGCGGGAAATCACGCGCAGGGCGTGGCGCTTGCCGCGACTAAGGCGGGAATAAAATCCCTTATATGTCTGCCCGACGGCGCGCCTATCTCAAAGGTGGAGGCTACCAAGGGCTACGGCGCGGAGGTCTGCCTTGTTCCGGGGGTATACGACGACGCTTATCAGAAAGCGCTTCAGCTCCGCGACGAAAAGGGGTACACCTTTATCCATCCCTTTGACGACGAAAACGTTATCGCAGGTCAGGGCACTATCGGTCTGGAGCTTCTCGAGCAGCTCCCCGACGTAGACGCGGTAGTCGTTCCCATAGGCGGCGGCGGGCTTATCTCGGGTATCGCTTTCGCGATAAAGTCCCTCAACCCCAACATCAAGGTTTACGGAGTGCAGGCGGCGGGCGCGCCCAGCATGGAGCATTCCCTTAAAAGCAAGAAGATAGAACGTCTGGACAGCGTTGCGACTCTCGCTGACGGCATCGCGGTAAAGGAGCCCGGCGTAAACACATTTGAGCTTTGCAGCCAATACGTCGACGAGGTCGTGACCGTTACCGAGGACGAGATATCCTGCGCGATACTTACCCTTATCGAACAGCAGAAGCTCATCGCCGAGGGCGCGGGCGCGGTGTCCGTGGCGGCGGTGATGTTCGACAAGATACCCGTCAAGGGCAAGAAAGTGGTCTGCGTTGTATCGGGCGGAAATATAGACGTTACGATACTTAACCGCGTTATTCGCCGCGGTCTTGTAAAGAGCGGCAGAGCCTCCCTGCTCACCATTGAGCTTGTGGACAAGCCCGGGCAGCTCACAGGTGTCGCAGGCATCATCGCGGAGCTTGGCGGAAATGTTACCGCAGTGCACCATGAGAGAGCTGACGCGAACGACAACATCAACGGCTGCTTCCTCAGAATACAGCTTGAAACAAGGAATTTCGAGCATCTCACGCAGATAAAATCCGCGCTTACCAAAGCCGGATATAAGATAGTTGAGAGCTGACACGGCAAAGCAACGCCCGACAAGAACTACATAAAGCCCACGCAGGAAAATTTTACGCGAGAGCCCACGAAAGCGCAGCGAAACGGAGCTTTTGCGGGCGGGTCGCGGAAAATTTTTTTAAATAATTCGCGGAAAATTTCAAATTAAAATCAGGAGGAAGATCATGAAGGACATTTACACGGATAAGGCACCAAAGGCTATCGGACCCTATACTCAGGCTAAGGTCGTAGGCGGTAGCGCAAAAACGGTCTACACGTCGGGGCAGATAGCGCTCGACCCCGCTACGGGAGCGCTTGTTGACGGCGGCGTAAAGGAGCAGACAAAGCAGGTCTGCGAGAACCTTAGGGCGGTATTGGCAGCGGCGGGAATGTCGCTTGACAATGTGGTAAAAACTACCTGCTTTTTGCATGATATCGGCGATTTCGCCGCATTCAACGAGGTTTATGGGGAGTATTTCACCGCCAAGCCTGCGCGTTCCTGCGTCGGAGGGCTTTCGCTGCCCAAGGGAGCGTTGGTAGAGGTTGAGGTTATCGCGACGATAGAGTGATATCAAATCGGAATATGACAGAAAACCCGCGTATTTTCAATGAAAATACGCGGGTTTTTCGCTTAACCATGCGGGTTTACGAGGATTTAAAAATCATTTTTAATTTTTTTAACAATTTAAAACGCGGACAAACCGCTTAACCGTACGGTTTAAGAGCGATTTTTGGCACGTTTTTTTGAGCGTTTTCTCCTCTGCTATATTCGATATTTCGCTTAACAGCGCGGTTTTATCACCGTGACCCCTGTGAGCGCCATTTCTGGAAAACCCTCTCGATTGGCTTAACCAAGCCTTTTAACGACCTTTTTCTATCCGAAAATCATAGAATTTTCCAAAAGGTAGGGTTCTGGGCGTCTTTCAGCATTTTTATCTGTGCCTGTGCTCTGTCGCAGGCGGCGTATATCTCATTATTGTTGTCGCGCGCGAAGGACTCGATCTCCGCCACCGACGAGGTTATCTCCACCGCGTGACCCAGATCGTTCACAAGAATGCTGAACTCCATAAAGCCGTACCACATCTCTTTCAGCTCTTCGGCTGCAGCAACGCATTCTCCGCTGTCACCGTCCTCAAAGTATTCCTCCACCCGCGAGACCGCCTGCGACATTCTGTCCGTGAAGCTGTCCATATATCCCACCGAAACAAAGCACCCTATCGCCATGACCGAAAGGATAACTATGCTGATGATTATCCGACCCATCTACATTCCCTCCTGCCGCTTTATGATCGTATTTTTCCCGTTTTTGTCCGCAACCATCAGAAAAACCTGTTTTTCGGAAACGTCGTTTTCACGAAGCTGCTGCTTTAACCACCCCTCGCCCAATCCGAGCAGCCCAAGCTGCTCGCCGTCGGTTATTCCGTCGCGGATAATTACCGCGGGAGGATTTTCCGTGCTGCCGCCGCAGTTGATATCCTGCTTTTCCGCGTTCTGAAAGTCTTTTTTCTTGAGAAAGTTTATCTTTCCGGTAGTTTCCACTATCGCATAGTGTATCTCGGTGATATCGAATATCTGCTGCTCCCTCATGGCTTCCACAAGATCGTCCACGGTGTACCTCAGCCGCCGCATTTCCCGCTGCAAGATCATTCCCTCGGAGATAATGACCCGCGGGCTGCCTATCATCAGCTTGCGAACCTTGGCGGACCTCATCATGATCCCCGACATGATAACATCAATACATACTAATGTAAGAATGGGAACGATCCCCATTATCATAGGCATTGAGCTATCCTCTACGGGTATCGCCGCGATGTTGGATATGAGGATAGTCACCACCAGCTCCGAGGGCTGCAATTCCCCAAGCTGCCGCTTTCCCATCAGCCTCAGAGAAAATGTGATCACCACATAAAGTATAACGGCTCTGATCAGTACAACTGCCATAACAATACCTCTTTAATCAGTTTTTCCGGATTAGTTTGCCGCAAAGAGCCAATAATATTCACAAAGGTTTTTACATAATTTTCATTTTACCCCTTGAAAAATTTCCATAAAAGGAGTATAATGTAGTATGTATAGTATTCAAAAATTTAATTCGCGAGCAAATGTGTCAAAGTAATGCAAGCAAAGAGCAACCCTTTACTCACGCATAAAAGCAACGCAAGCCAAGAGCAACGCCCAGCCCACGCAGGAAAATTTTCCGCGAGAGCCTGACGCGGCGTAACAAGGTTTTGCGCAACACGGTGGTAAATGGTTAACGCATTATGTGATATTTTGCGCAAAACTCCGCGAAGCGGAGTAAGCCGTGGCAGGCGGGTCGCGGAAAATTTTTTAAAATAAGGAGAAAGTATGTTCAGAGGGCCTATTTACGATTTGTTGGGATTTATACGGGGAGAAGAGAGCATACAGATGGTGATAATCTCTTTTTTCTCGGTTCTGGTTATAATTATGGTGCTAAACCCTATTCACGAGTGCGCTCACGCGCTGACGGCGAAGCTGTTGGGCGACGATACGGCGGAAAAGCGCGGCAGGGTCACGCTTAACCCCTTTGCGCATATCGATCCGATGGGCGCGGTGCTGATGTTCCTGTGCCGATTCGGCTGGGCTGATCCCGTGCCGGTCGATCTGAGGAAGTGCCGCAAGGTGTCCATGCGCGCGGCGAACGTGCTGGTATCGCTGGCGGGTCCCGTATCCAATATTATTATGGCGCTGGTAATTGTAATTATTATGAAGGTGCTGTGGCTTGCTGCTCCCGCGAGCGAAACGCTCGGCTACATCTATACGGGACTGTATCTCACAGCGCGGATAAGCCTTAATCTTGCGGTGTTCAATCTTATACCCATTCCCCCGCTGGACGGTTATCATGTGCTGTCAACGTTCCTGTCGCCAAGGGCTATGGCGTTTGTGGAGCGCAACGCGCATATTATCCGCTGGGTAATGCTTTTCCTGCTGGTGGGAGGACTTCTCAGCTTACCGCTCAGCTACGCTTCCGAGGGACTTTATTTCCTGCTGGATAAGCTGACGTTCTTCCTGGGTTAAGGGATATGACAGAGCTTAACTTCAAGCTGGAAATATTCGAGGGACCGCTGGACTTAATGCTGGCGCTCATCCAGAAGCATAAGCTGAATATACAGGATATTGAGATAAGCGTGCTGCTGGAGCAGTTTATGCTCTACCTTGAAAGAATGAGCGAGGCGGATATAGATATCACCGCGGATTTCCTGGAAATGGCGGCAAGACTGATCCTGATAAAGTCCGCCGCGCTGCTGCCCAAGGAGGAGACCGAGGAGCTCAAGCGGGAGCTCCAGGGCGCGCTGATAGAGTACGCGCTGTGCAAGACCATGGCGGAGCGCCTGAAAAGGCGGTTTGAGGGCGATACCGTATTCGTAAGGGAGCAGATGGAGATAGAGATCGACTCGGTGTACCGCAAAACTCACCAGCCCGAGGAGCTTATGCACGCCTACTCCACCCTGTCGGAGCGAAATATAAAGCGAGCTTCATACAATCCCAGATCGATACGCCCGATAGTGGCAAAGAGCTATGTAACGGTGTTCACGGGAATTTTGACCGTGCTTAAAAGCCTCAGAAAAAAGGGCAGCGTTACGATGGAATCCCTTTACAGCGGGCAGCCCCGCTCCCGCAAGGTGGCGACGTTCCTGGCGATATTGGAGCTGTCCAAGGAGGGCAGGATAATCATATCCGAGGACGGCGGGAGCGTCCGTATGGCGACCGCCGCCGACAGAGCGGCTCACAGCGGCGATATATCGGAGCATAAAGAGGATAACGAGGACGGAAATGAAATTCAGTGAAGGAATGGCAACGGTCGAGGCGGTGCTGTTCGCCAGCGGAGAGCCTATCGAGGCGGATAAGCTGGCGGCGGCGGCGGAGATCGAAAAGGAAACGGTCATAAAGCTCGTGGACAGGCTTAACGACAGGTATTCCGAGCAGGGCAGCTCCCTTATAGTAAAGCGCCTGGGAGACTCCTACCAGATGATGACGCGCCCCGAGTTCGCGCGGAATATAAAGTCGGCTCTCGAAAACAGACGTCAGGCGCCGTTGTCACAGGCGGCGCTGGAGGTCCTGGCAATAGTCGCGTATAATCAGCCCGTGACCAGGGGCTTTGTGGAGCAGGTGCGCGGCGTGGACAGCTCGGGCGTGGTAAAGAGCCTTACGGAGCGCAATCTGCTGGAGGAATACGGCAGACTGGAGGACGTTCCCGGCAGACCCATCGCGTACAAGACGACGGAAAATTTCCTGCGGTGCTTCGGTCTGAACAGCCTTGACGCGCTCCCGCCTATCCCCAACAGCACCGATCAGATCGATTTTGATGAATACACCGAAATGCAGGAGAGCGGCGAGATTGGTGAGAGTAATGATAACGAGAGCGAATAGAACCGATAACAAATAAAGAGGTGATTCCGCGGTGGGGTGGATAATAGCGCTCACGATAATATTGGCGATATTTCTGCTGCTCTGCTGCTCCGCCGCGGTAAGAGTGGAATATTTTGGGGAAATTCGTGTTAAAATAAGCTATCTGTGCTTTACGATAGTGAAATTCCCCGCAGAAAAAAAGAAGATAAAGCGCAGGGACAAAAAGGCGAAAAGGGTTCTCAAGGCGGCTGACGACACGGCGGCGGAGCTTGCGGAGGACAGACCCGCAGTTCCCGCGGAGGGCGGCGGCGAGCGGAACGCTCCCGCAAAAAGCAAGGCGAAGGCTCCGCCCGAAAAAAAGGTCAAGAAAGCCGGCTTAAAGGATTATTTCGAGGTCGCGAAGCTGGTGCTGGACAGCCTGGGAAAGCCGCTCAAGAAGCTGCTTCACCGAACGCGGATATATGATCTGAGGATAAAAATCGTATGCGGCGGCGAGAACGCGGCAAAGGCGGCAATGAATTTCGGCACCGCCAATCTTCTTGTGGGAAACGCGCTGGGCTGGATCGACAGCTATTTCACGCTGAAGCCCGTCAAGGAGATACGTATAGATGCGGATTTTCAGAGCGAGGAAACCGCCGCGGAAGCGTCATGCGTGATAAAGATGTCGCTTTTCACGGGATTGATATTCCTGTTCACGCTGATCTTCAGAGCGGTAAGATATTATAAGTCGCACCCCGAAGCGGAAAGGGCAGTCGGCAAGCTGAGAAAGTGATTTTTTCCCCGCGGAAAGCGGGTTTTATCCATATAGATCAACGCGTTGCCCGCGCAGCAAAGCAACGTCCGAACAGATCAACGCTCCGCCCACGCAGGAAAATTTTCCGCGAGAGCCTGCGAAAACGGAGCAAAGTTTTGCGCAACGTTCACGTAGCTGCTTATGGCATTTCGTGATATTTTGCGCAAAACCTCGCGGAGCTTTTGCGGGCGGGTCGCGGAAAATTTTTTTAAATAATTCGCGGAAAATTTTTTCAAGATAGGAGTAAATTATGGCAGAGAGGAATACTATTCAGGAGATCATGGGAGTGTCCATGGACAAGATACGCGAGATGGTGGATATCAATACGATAATCGGAGAGCCGATAAGCTCGCCCGACGGGACGATAATAATCCCCGTGTCAAAGGTATCCTTCGGGTTCGTGTCGGGGGGGAGCGATCTTCCCACACAGGCGGCCGATAAATTCGCGGGCGGCGCGGGCGCGGGAGTTACCGTCAAGCCCCAGTCGTTTATAGTGATAAAGAAGGACGGAGACGTCAAGCTGCTTGAAATGGGCGAAAAGGCAAGCCCCATCGAGAGCGTTGTGGACGCGCTGCCCGATCTCGTGGAGAAGATCAAATCGCTGCTCCCCGAGAAGGATAAGGACAAGATCAAGGATAAGAAGTAATAGCGGCTTTGTATTAAATTATTGCAACGTGGTGTTGAGACAGGAAATTTTTCGCGGGAGCCCGACGCGGTTCAAGGTCGCTTTGTGCGGTGTTGCCTTAAGTTATGTTGACGAGAAGCAAATGATTTAAAAAGAATTTCAAAATTTCCGCCGGCCATACTCCGTTCGCTCACTTTGTTCGCTCTCTGCGCATGTCCGGCGGAAACCGTGCAGCATTTGCCATTCGGCAAATGCGCACTTTTTGAAATTCCATGCGGCGGCATTATGTTGAAATAACTTTTATACAAACTGAATAATCACCCTTTTTCCGGTGCATTCTATATCTGTAAATACATTTTTTACGGACGGAGTGTAAATATGAAAAAGATGATCATTGCAGTTATCTGCGCTTGTCTGGCACTGCCGGCAATTTCTGTGAGGAGCTCCGCGATATCGCTGTCGGCGGCGAGCGCGGTGCTTATCGAGGCTGAAACGGGAACTATCCTGTATGAGTCTAACGCCTATGAACAACGCGCTATGGCAAGCACTACGAAAATAATGACCGCCATCCTCACCATAGAAGCGGGCGACCTGGACAGGGAATTTACCGTGGACAGCTACGCTATCATGGTAGAGGGCACGACCATGGGGCTAAGGCAGGGCGACAGAGTTTCGCGGCGCGACCTGCTGTACGGGATACTTCTTCCCTCGGGCAACGACGCGGCAAACGCGGCTGCGGTATCGGTAAGCGGCAGCACGGGGGCTTTCGTGGAGCTTATGAACGCCAAGGCGGAGGAGCTGGGGCTTGAGAACACCCATTTTGTCACGCCCTCCGGACTGGACGCCAAGGGGCACTATACGACCGCCTACGACCTGGCAATGCTGACCTCCTACGCAATGAAAAACGAGGTTTTCAGGGAGATCGTGTGCTGCAAGTCCGCAAAGGTGGAATTCGGCAACCCGCCCTATCAGCGCACACTGTACAACTCAAACAAAATGCTAAGGCTGTACGAGGGAGCTATCGGCGTTAAAACGGGCTTTACGGACAACGCGCGGCGCTGCCTTGTGTCCGCGGCGGAGCGCGATGGGGTAACTCTTATCGCGGTAACGCTGAACGCGGGCGACGACTGGAACGATCACACCAAAATGCTGGATTACGGGTTTACTAAGGTGAAAGCCTATCCTCTGGACGTGGCGTATGACGGTCGTGTGGCGGTCGCAGGAACGGGTCAGAGCACCGGAGTATACGCGCAGCCCGCGGAGATATCGCTCACCTCGGAGCAGTGCGGAAAGCTCACGCGCAGGGTGCTGCTGCCGAATATGGTCTACGGCGAGGTCAAGGCGGGACAGCAGCTCGGCGAGCTGGAGTTTCTGTTGGACGGAGAGGTCGTCAGAACGCTCCCGCTGCTTGCGGATAGTGATGTTGCGGCGGAAAGCGGCGAACTGAATTTCTTTCAGAAGCTGCTGGGGCATTTCGGGATATATGTATAAGTGGAGCAAAGGCGCTGAAAGCCGACGGCAGCTGATCGCCCACGCATCAGAATTTCAAAAAGTGCGCATTTGCCTTAATGGCAAATGCAGCACGGTTCCCGCAA